>JADFWI010000484.1 GCA_015222985.1 Pseudomonadota bacterium
CTTGAGATTGTTCCTGTTTACTTAGGCGGGAAGTTTCATATCATCCCCGGTGACACCCGCTGGGACCCATATCTCAGGATGGATATCGGAGCAGCCTATCTTTCATCTATAGATGTATCTTATCAGGGTCTAAAGGGAAGATACTGGGATTCTTCCTGGGTCTATCTTTTTGATGTCGGAGCAGGCGTGGTGTACCGCTGGAACAGGTGGGGAGCATCCCTGGATGTCAAGCTCCGTTTCCTGGATGAACCTGATTCAGCCCTGGGAGATCCTTCGGAGGCCGACTCATCCTGGACCGTGCCGGTAGTGTTCGGCATAAACTATTATTTTTAAGAAAGGAGGAATTTAAATGAACATTCAAAAAATATCCATAGGGCTGTTGATTCTTGGTTTGATAGTAGGCGTCTCTATTTTGCCTGCATCAGCCGATTGGAAGGATGAGGTAATCGATGAGCTGGACAAACAACCTAACTTCCTGCTGATTGTCGCCGATGACCTGGGCTGGACGGACATTGGCTGTTTCGGCAGCGAGATAAGAACACCAAACCTCGATGTACTTGCCCAAAGTGGCGTCAAGTTCACCGAATTTTATGTTTCGGTGACCTGCTCCCCCACTCGCTCGATGCTGTTGTCGGGTACTGACAATCACATTGCGGGTTTGGGTAACATGTCCGAGGGGCTTACACCGGAACAGCGTGGTCAACCCGGTTACGAAGGATATCTGAATGACCGGGTTGTCAGTCTCGCTGAAGTACTGCGCGACGGCGGATACCATACTTACATGTCCGGCAAATGGCACCTTGGAGAAGAGCCGGATCAATATCCGCATGCTCGCGGATTTGAACGGTCCTTTAGCATGCTCTACGGTGGCGCCAGCTACTGGAGCGACATGTATGGACTCCTTGCAGAGACGCAAGAGACTGCCAAGTATGTAATGAATGACAAGGAAGTGAAAAAGTTGCCTAAAGATTTCTACGCCACTCGTAACTATAGCGATTTTCTCATGCATGCTATTCGTGAGGATCATGGCGATGGCAAACCGTTTCTTGCTTATCTGGCATTTACAGCTGTACACGACCCGATTCATGTACCTGAACCGTGGCTTAGCCAATATCGTGGCAGCTATGACGATGGATACGGAGTGCTGAAGGCGAAACGAGCGGCTGCTGCCCAGCGCATGGGGTTGATTCCTTCAGAAGCACCGCCAGCAGAACTTTATCACCTGGTCGAGCCCTGGGAATCGCTCAGCCAGGAGCGGCGGGCGCTGGAGTCCCGGGCGATGGAAGTCTATGCCGGCATGGTCAGCAACATGGATTACCATATCGGTCGGGTTCTGGATTTTTTAAAAGACATCGACGAGTACGACAACACCGTGATCATATTCTTGAGTGACAACGGCTCGAATCCTTGGTACAGCGAAGACTACCCAGGAAATCTCGACAGCGAGTTCATGGCCCAGTTCGACAACAGCCTCGACAACCTGGGCCGACCCATGTCCCACTATGCCTATGGAACAGGGTGGGCATCTGCCAGCTCGGGACCTTTGGATCTATTCAAATTGGTTGTAGGCGAAGGCGGCATTCGCAGTCCGGCGATTATTGCGGGTCCCGGTGTGAAGGGAGGTCGCCAGAGCGATGCATTTTCCTATGTCACTGATATCATGCCAACCATACTCGATCTGGCGGGTCTGAAGCACCCCGGAAAATTTCGCGGACACAAGGTGGAACCGATGCGTGGTCACTCAATGGCAGGTATTCTTTCTGGTGTAAAAGAGACTATTTACAAAGACGGTGATTTCGTTGGCGGCGAAATGGCCAACGGCAAATGGATGAGACAGGGTGACTTCAAAGCTATATTTGTTCAGGAACCATATGGGCTGGAAAAGTGGCAACTCTTCAATGTAGAGGAAGATCCAGGCGAAACCCGTGACCTCGCCGACGAGCAGCCGAAACTGCTGAAGAAACTGAAGGTAGCTTGGGATAAATACGCCCGTAAGGTGGGTGTCGTTTTGTATGAGAAATGAATATTGACACGAATCGCAGCTATCGGGATAGGAACGCCCCTCACAGGGCGTCCCTCCCACACCACCGTACGTACGGATCCGTATACGGCGATTCGGCTGATCAGGCGGATTAACTCCCAGGTAGGAATAAACC
>JADFWI010000485.1 GCA_015222985.1 Pseudomonadota bacterium
CAAATACCATGGCTCTCGAAAAAGCCCTGATTGAAAGGGCTCTGGCGAAAACTGACAACAATCGCACCCGTGCAGCCAGGCTCCTGGAAATCAGTCATCCCACGCTTCTTTCAAAGATGAAAACTTACAGCATTTCGTAGAACTGATGTAACATCTCAAAAAGTCCGGGTGCTACTCCGGACGAGGAGGCCCCCTCGCCCTAGCTCGCCCTAGCTCGCCCTAGGTTATTGAGAATCTACGAACTCATGTGCGGTAAAGCCCGTGTTTCAGGCAAAAAAGGACGATAGCTACGGGAAACTGCGGTGTATCGGTGCTCCATGCAAAAAAAAATATGAGAAAAACCAATTATGCGGTTGACATCTCAAAATTATCAATGTATTGAGGACGCCATAACAGCGGGGATCTACACTGCACAAGGATTGGGGTTAACCAACAACAAAAGGGAGGGAAGAAATTATGACGAAGGCAGAACTTGTGGACAACATGGCCAACGATGCCGGCATTTCCAAGGCGGCGGCGGGAACAGCTCTTAACTCTTTTGTCGACAGCGTAACCAAGGCCTTGAAGAAAAAAGAGGGCAAGGTAACATTGGTCGGCTTCGGGACCTTCTCAAAGGTACGCCGCAAAGCCCGTAAGGGAAGAAATCCTCAGACCGGAGAAACCATCAAGATCAAGGCATCCAATACGGTAAGATTCAAGCCGGGGAAAGCTCTGAAAGAAGCTATCTAGTATCAAGCCGGAAATATCGACACTATCTAAACGCGGACTGACAGGTTTTTGGTATTCATTGGTTCCTATTCGGAAATATTTTTTTCCGATGGGAACCAATTTTTTTTATGCAAAGGTGATCTGAAAGCTGTCAAACTGCCCTGTGTGGGATTCCCATTCAACGGCCACCTTGTTCACGCGAGCCAAAGGCGGACCAGCCTCGCACCACTTCAGCATAGATTTTACGTCATTCTCCTTGCCTTCAAATACTGCTTCGACTCGGCCATCGCGCATATTCCTCACCCAACCCTTGATGTTCCGCTCCGAGGCTGCGAGCCTTGTGTCCATCCTGAAACAGACCCCCTGGACGCGTCCGTCAATTACTGCATGTGCTCTAACCTTTTTCATGACCTTGTTTCCTGTTGGTCAGTGGTCATCTATCATTTTACATCTATCATTTAACATTTATCATTAGTCAGCGGTCAATGGTTAATGAAAAATGATATATGGCAAATGGTCAATGGCCCCTGATCATCTCCACAAATTGCCCCTCATTAAGAATTCTTACCGCGAGATCTCTGGCCTTGTCGAGCTTCGAGCCTGGATCTTTACCCGCCACCACGTATGTGGTCTTGCCACTTACAGATGAGCTGACTTTTCCGCCTAATGCCTCAATCCGAGCCTTGGCATCCGAGCGGGCCATGGAGTCAAGGGCCCCGGTAAGGACGAAAGTCTTGCCAGTCAAGGAATCATGTGCCGGGGTCTCCTGGCCGCTGATTCTTATGCCGGCATCCAGCACTCGCTCAATATTTTTCTGATTCTCCTGGAAATCAAAAAATGCTCTTACGCTCTCGGAAACCTGCGGTCCAATTTCATCCACGGCAATCAATTCTTCTGCGGTTGCAGACCTTAATGCGCTTAATGTCTTAAACTTGCGGGCCAAAACATGAGCTATGTGCTCACCCACATGGCGAATACCAAGGCCGTAGATAAACCGGGAAAGGCTGATATGCTTGCTTCTTGTTATGGCATCCATCAGGTTTTGAGCCGATTTCTCGCCCATCCTTTCAAGGCCCGCCACGGTTGCCCTGTCCAAAAAAAACAGATCCGCATAGGACTCTAATAGCCCCTTGTCTACCAATTGCCCCACCAGCTTTTCTCCAAGACCATCAATATCAAACGCCCCTTTGCATGCGAAGTGTTTGATCCGCTCCTTCGCCTGGGCAGGGCAATTGGCGTTCACGCATCGCCATACGGCCTCACCTTTCAGTCGAAGGACCTTTGAACCGCATTCCGGACACACAAGAGGCATCTGAAACGGCTGCTCACCTCCGGTTCGTTTTGAAGTAATTGCCTTGACGACTTCCGGGATCACATCTCCGGCACGC
>JADFWI010000486.1 GCA_015222985.1 Pseudomonadota bacterium
GCTTGACCGGGGAATCCAGAAAAAGAACTGGATGCCGGATCAAGTCCGGCATGACAGTAATTGTAAACCCATCGTTGAGACACTACGCTAGCACAACAAAATCCCCCCGGCCCCCCTTTAGAAAAGGGGGGAGAATTGTCCTTAAGTTAATGACATTGAATCTGCAGTAACAAGTTCGACTCCAAAAACGGCTTCGAAGTGACCTTTTATGGTTGTCCGTACTTGACTCATGGGTATTCTGGACGAAAGCTCGCGCTCCATAGATGTCACCCCTACTCCCTGAAGACCGCAGGGGTTGATCCATCTGAAAGGCTTCAGCGAAAGATTGACGTTTAAGGCAAGACCATGAAAGGATATTCCGTGGCGAATAGCTATGCCAATGCTCCCCAGCTTATTGCCGTCAACCCAGACCCCTGCGTTCATGGGGTTTCTTTCGGCCTTGATCCCCCAATTGTCAGCAGTGCGAATCATCACTTCTTCGAGATTCCCGACATAATCAGTCACCGCTATGTTGAGCGCACGAAGATCAACGACTGGGTACATGATGAGCTGTCCGGGGCCGTGAAAAGTAATGCGGCCCCCGCGCTCCACTTGAATCACGGGAATTCCAGCTTTCTTCAAGAAATTCTGTGACACTGTAAGGTCGTTCAACCCGCCCCTGCGCCCCACGGTAAACACAGCGGGGTGTTCCATCATTAAGACAACATCTGTGGCAACACGGTTCTCATGTCTTGCAGACACAAGATGCGTTTGCAGATCCCAGGCGTCTTTGTAACCCACTGTAGAAAGCTCAACATAAAGCCATTTGTTGTTCAACGTTCAAACCCGTGCGTTTCGTAGAAGAACCGACAGCCATCTACTGTTGCAAAGTGCGGCATGGCGCCCTTACCCCGCAAGGCATGGCTTGCGGGCTGCTGTTGTTTCGTCCAGCCTTCTTACCTTGCAGCGCTGTGGCGCATCACGGAGCAGGTCCGGATCTCTGCCGGCCTCATTTGCGATCGCTTTGAAGGCCTCGATAAACTGATCGATATCCTCTTTGGACTCCGTCTCCGTGGGTTCAATCATGATGGACCCATGCACGACCAGCGGAAAATAGACTGTCGGAGGATGAAAGCCGTAATCCATCAGGCGTTTGGCCATATCGATAGTGGCAATTTTGTGCGCCGTTTGATTCTCGTCTGAAAAGACGCACTCATGCATGCACGGCCTGTCATAGGCAAGATGCAACGTTCCTTTCAGTCGTTCTTTGATATAGTTGGCGTTGAGAACGGCAAGCTGGCTGGCCTTTTTCAGGTTCTTCGGCCCCATGCTCCGAATATAGCTGTATGCCTTGATCATGACACCAACATTTCCGTGAAAGGCCTGCATCCTGCCGACCGATTCAGGAAAGTCTTCCGAGAGCCCGTATATTCCGTTTTCCTCCATCACGCAGGGAACGGGCAGAAATGGCTCAAGCTCCTTTTTGACACAGACCGGTCCCGAACCCGGGCCTCCTCCTCCATGGGGCGTTGAAAAAGTCTTGTGCAGATTCAGGTGGATGATGTCCACGCCGATCTCGCCCATTCTTGTTACACCCATGACAGCATTCATGTTGGCCCCGTCACAATAGACAATCCCGCCTTTAGCGTGGACTATTTCAGCTATTTTATGGATGTTTTCTTCGTATAGGCCAAGGGTATTCGGGTTAGTCACCATGATACCGGCAGTGTTCTCATCCATGACCTCGGCAATGGTCTCTACAGAAAGGATTCCCTGATCGTTGGATTTGACGGGTACGGGACTATAACCGCACAGCGCCGCAGAGGCAGGGTTTGTGCCGTGGGCGGTATCCGGGACAATAATCTTAGAGCGTCGCTCACCCCGGCTTTTGTGAAACGCATACATAAGAAGCATTCCAGCGAGCTCTCCATGGGCGCCTGCTGCAGGTTGAAGCGTGGTGGCATCCATTCCGGTGATCTCAGCAAGATATTGCTGGAGTTCGAACATCATCCGGAGCACGCCTTGAGAAAGCGCCGCAGGAAGCAAGGGATGTGCACCCGCAAATCCTGGAAGGTTCGCCTGTTTCTCATTAGTCTTCGGGCTGTATTTCATGGTGCATGAACCCAGAGGGTACATGCCGGTATCTACTCCAAAATTCCATTGTGACAGCCTTGTATAGTGGCGCACCACGTCAATTTCGCTCAAATCCGGGAGGTCAGGGCCTTCGCATGTAAGTCCCTGGCCGAGAGGGGAGGACTCCACATCACGTCGCGGAAGGGAGAATCCGCTTCGGCCCTTCTTTCCCTTTTCCCAGAGCAGTGGTTCGTTCAGTATGAGACCGTTAGTTCCCAGAAATTCCTTCATGATGTAACCTCCCTTACAAAGGCATCCATGTCCTCCTTGGATCTGGTTTCCGTGACACACAACAGGTAATGGTTGGCAAGTTCAGGGTAATACGGAGCCAGGGGGAGGCCTGCTACGATTTTCTTTTCCAGAAGGCGTTCATGGGTAGTCTGAAAGCCCGTGGGAAATTCCACAACAAACTCGTTGAATGTGGGGCTGTCAAAGGTTATCGCGAGACCGGCGCTTTTCAGTTCTTTCTTGAGATATTCGGCCTTGTCATGGTTGAGACGGGCAAGCTCCCTGATCCCCGTACCCCCCACAGAGGCCATATACATTGCCGCAGCCAGGGCACAGAGACTGTTGTTCGTGCAGATATTGGAGGTCGCTTTTTCCCGGCGAATATGCTGCTCTCTCGTGGCAAGCGTGAGCACAAAGCCTCTTTTTCCGTCCAGGTCTTTAGTCTGGCCCACAAGGCGGCCAGGCAGGCTTCGCATGTATTTTTTTCTGCTTGCCAGCATGCCGAGCGCCGGGCCTCCAAAGGTTTGTGGAATACCCATGCTTTGGCCTTCCCCGCATGCAATGTCGGCTCCTTGACTCCCGGGGCTCTTTAGAAGTCCGTACGAAAGGGCTTCCGTAAATGAAGCGACAAAAAGAGCTTGCCTATCATGAGCTTTTTCTCCAACGGCTTGAAAGTTCTCAATACATCCAAAAAAATTGGGCGACTGCACTGCGACCCCCGCAAGATCTTCCACGTTATCAAGGTCAGTGAGATCGGTCACACCGTTTTCGAGATAGCCAAGTTCGACAACTTCGTAACCGGTAGGCTCAAAATAGGTATGGACCACACGACGATAAAGGGGGTGAATCAGACTTGAGACAGCAACTCGTTTTCGCTTGGTCACACGAATGGCTATGAGGAGTGATTCGGCCAGGGCCGTGGCGCCATCGTAATGAGATGCCGTGGCTATCTCCATGCCTAAAAGGCGGGCAGTCAGCGTTTGATACTCATAGATGGCCTGAAGTGTTCCCTGGCTCATCTCCGGCTGGTACGGAGTGTAAGAGGTGACAAACTCGGACCGGCCCAAGAGATAGGATACAGAGGCAGGCACGAAATGTTCATAACTGCCTGCTCCCATAAACACCTTGTATTCCGGGGAGACGGCCATCTTGTTGGCCAAAGCCTGCATGTGGGCGTTTAGGTCCCATTCGGTCAACGACTCCGGCAAATCGAGATCAGCGGAAAAACGGCACTCCTCGGGGACTGTCGAAAAGAGAGAGTCAAGGTCGTCAACACCCACAGCTTCAAGCATTGAAGCAATCTCTTCACTGGTATGTGGAAGATAACGCATCTACTCAGCTCCTTTCAGCTTTTCCAGGCACTTAACATTAGTCATGAGTGTATCCATCTCAGATAGCTCGGCCGGATCGAGCTCGGCCATCCATCCGTCGCCGTAAGGGCTTTTGTTCAGGAGTTCAGGCGCTTCTTCAAGGGCTGTGTTTACAGCAATGATTTTTCCTCCCACCGGCAGATAACATTCGCAAACTGCTTTCACGGATTCCACGGTTGCAAACACTTCCCCTTTTTTGAAGCTATCGCCCTCCTGTGGAAGTTCTACGAAAACAATATCTCCGAGCTGATCCTGGGCATAGTCGTCAAGACCGACCCGAACCTTATCGCCTTCAAGCCTGGCCCATTCATGATCATCTGCATAGCGCGCATCATCGGGCATATTCAGTTCATTGATTTCTTTCATGACCATTCCTCCTTTTTCGCGTCATTTTTTCACAAACAAATCCAGGAAGGCACGTAACGGACAAAAGATGCCGGAAATTATCACATCACGGCCATGAATGCAAATAGGGACTCAATCTCCGGTTGACCGAACCACTTGAGCCTGATAATATTGTAACTGTTCACGGTTACAAAAAAATGAACATCGAACATCGAACGTCCAACATCGAATGTTGAATGGGAAAAGATAAGGAGAGAATTGATGGGCGATCTTCACCGAACCGTTTTCCATGACCAGCACAAGGCCCTGGGCGCCAAGATCGTGGAATTTGTTGGCTGGGAAATGCCTATTCTTTACCCCGCCGGCATCTTGAACGAGCACCTGGCCACCCGCAAAAGAGCAGGGCTTTTTGATGTCTCCCACATGGGCCGGTTCATTGTCCGAGGCGCCGGGGCGCTGAAGTTCCTTCAGCACGTCTTGACTAACAACGCTGAAGCCCTCGACATTATTACGGTAGGAGCCCAGTACACGTTTATTCAGAACGAGACCGGCGGGGCAGTGGACGACGCCTATCTTTATCGCTTTGTCGAGGATGAGTATCTCTTGGTCGTCAACGCCGCCAATCTCGAAAAAGACTGGGATCATTGTCAGGCGATCGTGAAAAATTTCGATGACGTCGAACTGATGGACCTCAGTGAAAAAATTGCCATGCTTTCACTTCAGGGGCCAAAATCCCGTGAGATCCTGGAAGGGATCATCGAATCCGGTCCCATGCCGGAACCCATGCGAAACACCGTGAGTATAGTGACAATAGCTGGCGCTGAGGTGAAAGTAGCCCGCACGGGCTATACGGGCGAGCCGTTGTGTTTCGAGCTGTTTGTGAACCGGGACGACGCTCCGAAGCTGTGGGACGTCGTCATAGCAAAAGGAGCGAGCCCTATCGGCCTTGGCGCCCGCGATACACTGCGACTGGAAGCGGCGCTGCCACTCTATGGGAATGAGTTGGGCGAAGACCCTGAGGGGAAGGAAATCCCCATTTTTGCCTGCCCGTTGGCAAAATTTGCTGTCAGCTTTTCTCCACTCAAAGGGGATTTTCCGGGCAAAGACAAGCTGGCCGTGCAGCATGAGGCTTTCAAGAGAATCGTCTTCCGGGACTATTCGCGCATTGCTGACCTGCCGCGGATCATCCAGCCCATTGCTGTGGCAGGACGAGGCGTTGCCCGCCACGGAGCCAAGGTGTTGAAGGATGGCAAGCACGTGGGCTATGTGACCAGCGGCACCATGGTCCCCATGTGGAGCGTTGAGGGTGAAGGGCTCGAATCTGCGCAGACCGACCAACAACAGTTGCGCTCCATCTGTCTTGCATACGTTGACAGTGACATCATCCAGGACGACCGGCTTACCATAGACATCCGCGGTAAGGCCGTTGACGCTGTGGCCGTGCAGTTCCACATGCGCTCTGATGCGCCTCCCTATGCCAGGCCCATCATCTTTGATCACGAAATAGAAGAGGAGGCGCTCCCTGCGGGTAATAGGCCCACCAAGGCCCTGCGGCTGATGGAAAAAGCCGTAGATAACACCCAATGGCGGCAACGCCAGTGTATCAACCTCATTCCCTCAGAGATGACAGCTTCGCCCACGGTCCGGCTCCTTTCGGTCATGGACCCGGCCTTTCGCTATGCAGAGCACAAGAAGGCCCCGGCGTTTTACGATTTTGAGATCTTTTACTACCAGGGCACCGAGTTTATAGGCGAAGTTGAACGGATGCTGGAAGAGGAAATGAAGGAATTCCTCGGCTGTGAAAACGTAGAAACGCGTCTCGTTAGCGGGCAGATGGCCAATACAGGCGTATTCAGCGCCATGGTCGACTATATCAATCGCGCTGACCGCAAGGTTGAGCCGCGGCGCATTCGCCAGGTCATGAACAATCATATTGGCAAGGGTGGCCACCTGAGCGCCCAACCCATGGGCGCCTTGAAAGACTTTGTGGCCCGGGACCCGCGCACAGAGCGCCCGGCTGTGGTGAAATTCCCTGTCTTGGCCGACAATCCACACAAGATGGACGTGCCCGCCACGCTGAAGTTGATCGATCAGTATCAACCGGAATTCATCGTTTTTGGAAAAAGCATGGTGCTGCACAAGGAGCCCGTCGCCGAGATCCGCCAGTTCCTCGACGCCCAGGGGATCGATGCCGTGATCATGTACGATATGGCCCATGTGCTGGGACTTATCGGACCGCATTTTCAGCAGCCCTTTGACGAAGGGGCGGACCTGGTCACCGGATCCACGCACAAGACCTTCTTTGGCACACAGCGCGGTGTGGTGGGAAGCCGCTATGAGGAACACGAAGAACGTTACGA
This sequence comes from Pseudomonadota bacterium, assembly GCA_015222985.1. GTDB lineage: Bacteria > Desulfobacterota > Desulfobacteria > Desulfobacterales. The sequence continues at coordinate 6,416 of JADFWI010000486.1, forward strand.
ACTTTGGGAATCCTTGCTCCGGCGGGCCTTCCCCGGAGCGGTTTCCAACCATCACCTGGGCACGCTGCTGGGCCTGCTTTTGGCCGCTTACGAGATGAACCACTTCAAGGACGAATATCAGCCCAGGGTCATCGCAAATGCCAAGGCATTCGCACGGGCACTCAAGGACGCTGGATTAGACGTTGACGGCGACGCGGCCATTGACTTCACGGAAACCCACCAGGTCATTGTCGATGTCGGTTACAGCCACGGACCGGAGATTGCCAAGCGGCTCGAAGCCAATAATATCATCTGCAACTACCAGGCGAACACGGATGAGGAGGGGTTTACTGCCTCGGGCGCTTTGCGGATGGGTGTTTCTGAAATGACGCGATTTGGCATGGAAGAAGACGACTTCCGCACCCTGGCAGGCCTTATTTACGATGTCGCGAAAAAGGATCGTAATGTCACCGAAGAGGTGAAGGCCTTACGGAAACGTTTCCTTGAACTTCGGTTTTGCTTTCGTGGTGACGAATATGCTGATGTGCTTCAGAATCTCCACGGGCTTCTGTGAACGGAGGGATCAACGAGCGGATTTGAAAACCGTGGTTTGCAATCTATGATGGCCCACATGGCACATCCCGGATTGCACATAGGTAACCGTTCACGGTTACAAAAAAATGAACATCGAACATCGAACGTCCAACATCGAATGTTGAATGGGAAAAGATGAAGAAA
>JADFWI010000079.1 GCA_015222985.1 Pseudomonadota bacterium
GTAGCCGTTGCCACTTCGGCGGAGTAGGCTGGCGAAGTCGGCGACCTGGCCCAGAGGACCAGGTTTTCAATGTAAAAATAAATGGGAAAAAGGGAAACTCATGAGGGAAGACCAATCTTTTGAAAAACATATAGAAGCCCTGACGAAGATCAGCAAGGCGATCACGTCTGACCGGTATATTGAGGACATCCTCCGGCTTGTGGTCACCGTGACGGCCGAGACCATGCGCTCAAAGATATGCGCCCTCTGGCTCTTGGATAACAGCAATAACACCCTCAAACTGCGGGCCACCCAGAGTATAAGCGAAGATTATCTGACGGAGCGTTCTCTGAAGATGGGGGAAGGGATTGTGGGAAGGGTCGCTCTTGCTCGTAAGCCGAGATCCGTTCTAAACGTGCTGGAAGAGTCCGACTACAAGGAAAAGGAGCTGGCCGGAAAAGAGGGACTGGTGTCAATGCTCAGTGTGCCCATGGTGGTCAAGGACAGGGTTATCGGCGTGATCAACTGCTACACATCATATACCCATGAGTTTACGGAAACTGAAAAGAATGTCTTGATAACCGTGGCCAATGAAGCGGCAGTGGCCATAGAAAATACCGAATTGATGGTAAAAACCAAAGTTATTCGGGAGGAGCTGGAAACTAGAAAGCTGATCGAGCGTGCCAAAGACATATTGATAACGCGCCGGGGCCTGAGCGGACCGGACGCCTACCGTTGGATTCAAAAACGGAGTATGGATACCCGCAAATCCATGAAAGAGATCTGCGAAGCGATTGTGTTGACTGAAGAAATATAAGCTTGCTACATACTTGACAGAGGAAAGCTTTTCGTATAAAAGTCAGTCTCAGCTTGGGAGATACAACGGCGTATTTCTCAAACGACGACAGCGACGTCCAACCGTCCCATGGGGAGAGTTGGACTTTTTTTTGTCGAAAAATAGGTTAAAGGAGGAACAGGCAATGTCATTTAGCAAACCGAATCGAAGTGCAGCAACCCTAACTACCACCAGAGTAGACCCGGCTCCTGGTTCCGGCATCTGTGTGACCTGTGTGGATGGATGTGAAGGGCCGTGTGAAATCGGGCGCTCGGCGCTCAAGGGAAGAGAAGTCCTCTATCCTATCCCCTTTGGAAAGATCACGGCCGGCTCTGAAAAGGATTATCCTGCAGATTTTTCCCATTTCAATATTCAGGGCACGGCAGTCGGTGCCGTAGGGGTCGAGGCTGATCCGGACAAGGCCACGTTTCCGGCTGTGGATACCACTACTGCCCTTGGCGCTGACGGGAGCATCAAGCTGAATTTTCCGGTGTTCACAGGGGCCGTTGGATCTACTGATATTGCCCGGATCAACTGGACGGAGGCTGCTGTTGGCGCGGCCATATCCGGGGTGATTGTGGTAGCCGGAGAAAACATCTGCGGTATGGACCCACAGGCCGAATTCAGTAATGGGAAAATATCGAAATCCCCTGAAATGGAGCGCAGGGTCAAGGCGTTCAAGGATTGGTATGACGGCACAGGAGGCATTATCATCCAGGCTAACGTGGAAGACACTAAGCTGGGCGTACCCGAATATGTAATTGAAAAGCTGGGTATCGAAATCTTTGAACTGAAATGGGGCCAGGGCGCAAAGGACATTGGCGGCGAGGTCAAACTCTCCTCCATAGAGCGGGCCCTTCAACTCAAGGAGCGTGGCTACATAGTGCTTCCGGATCCCACGAATCCCGCTGTCCAGGAGGCCTTTAAGGCTGGTGGTATTTCGGAATTTGAGCGCCATTCCCGCCTCGGCATGGTTGATGAAGATGCCTTCCATAAAGAGGCAAAACGTCTCCGGAGCGTGGGCGCCAAATACGTCACGTTGAAAACCGGGGCCTATCGGCCGGCTGATCTCGCCCGGGCCATCAAGTATTCTTCTGATGCCAAGATCGATCTTCTAACCATAGACGGGGCCGGCGGGGGCACTGGAATGAGCCCGTGGCGCATGATGAACGAATGGGGCATCCCCACGGTCCAACTGGAGTGTTTGGCCTATCAGATGTGTGAAAAGCTTAAAGCAAAAGGGGCCTACATTCCACCCATAGCCATTGCCGGCGGGCTTTCTCTGGAAGACCATATATTCAAGGCGATTGCCCTGGGAGCTCCTTACGTGAAGGCAATTTGCCTTGGAAGGGCCATGTTGACGGCAGCCATGGTGGGAAAGACGCATGGCCGATTGATGGCAGAAAAGATGGAAGACGAAGGCGAAGATCCAAGCGAAGGATACGTCAGGCTCTTTGCTGTGGGCGCCGAGCTCAAAGAACGATTCGGCAGTGATTTTGCTAAACTCCCTCCAGGGGCAATTGGCATGTATTCTTACATCGACAGAATGAAACAAGGGCTGCAGCAGTTCATGGCGGGGGCCAGAAAATTCGCCCTTCAGTACATTGATCGCAATGACCTTGTAGCCCTTACCAGAGAGGCGGCAGAAGTATCCGGTATCGACTATGTGATGGAAAGTGACGCCAAAGAGGTAGAAGAGATTTTGGGATAAAAGGAGGGTATAAATATGTTAAACATCATCTGCAAACACAACTGCAAGTCCTGTTTTGCCGAGCCCGTCTGCGCTGTGCATGCCATCGTAGATCAGCAAGGCTCCATATACGTAGATACTGACAAGTGTATTGGCTGCGGATGCTGCCGTACCGCGTGTGTGGTCTTTAGCTACGACCAGGCCCTGAAAGAAAAGACCGTGGAGTGGCTCAGGGGAGCAGCTTAGTCTGCTCATTGGTCGCTGGTAAAAGAACTTGCGGGCTTTGCCCCAAATTGGGATGAAGGGTTGTATCTAGTCGGTCATTTGGATTTTGAAAATTTGAAAA
>JADFWI010000080.1 GCA_015222985.1 Pseudomonadota bacterium
GAATTAGCTTGGGACTGCGCTCCCTGGGCATCAGGCCCGCGGCCTTGAAGCTCCTTTTTTTCGATCGCTCGGAAATGTCCAAGGTGGGGGCCGTTATGAAGGTCGGAGTGACTTTCGAAGAAGCGGCAAGCCACGGGGCGACCTTGACGGACGTGGGGCTTGATGAAACCGGCATACGGGTCCACCTTGACCTGACCCGCTTGATTGGTGAGAGATACAGTATTGTCTATTTCCCCTTCTGGATGATAAAGCTCTCGGCGGAAAATGGATCTCGCATCTTGATACTCGATGCGGTGGCAAACAGAGTGACACGGGTGCTCAGGCAGGATCAATGGGTAGAGATGGCAACAAAGGCCGCAAAGCAGCCTGTCCGCATCAGTTTCAGCAAAGTCTCATTTATTCCCTTCAAGTGTCCCAACTGCGGATGGGAGCTTCCCTTGAATCGTTTTGACATCATTCATCTGTGTGGGACCTGTCAACGGGCATGGATGGAACGAGGTGGCAGATTCAGTGCAGTGCGATTTGTTACGGCAGCCCCGCCAAAAGGCCTGAACCAACCCCTTGTCTTTTTGCCGTTCTGGGCGTTCCAGGCCGAGATTGCTTCCAATGGAAAATCCCTTAAGACAGCGGCAGACTTGCACGGTTTTTCCCTCTTGTTTCCCACAAGGGTGGCCCAGAGCACAGACCAAAAACCGATTCAGTTCTATGTGCCTGCGGTCGCGATCCGAAATATTTCGGCAGCAAACAAACTGGCCACAAGCATTACCCAGAGCCAGCCTGTCTTGGAGTATATGTCCAAGGAAAGTATTTCCGACTGCAAGCTAATGGGTGCATTCTTGCCCCCAAAAGCAGCTAGTGGAATGGCAGATATCCTGCTTTGCTCCCTGACACCGAAAAACAATCCGAAGAGCCAGGCCTTTGTGCAGAATGCAGACATATCTATCAGCAAGATGCATCTGTTGTGGTGGCCATTTTATGAACAGCGGCTTTTTCTTAGGGATGCTCTTTGCGGTTGTGGCATCCAGAAGGGCACGATGTCCGTGGACGGCTGAAACGCGAGATATAATATGATTGTCAGATTCTGGGGCGTTCGGGGTTCAATTCCCGCGCCTATGACCTCTCACGAGGTCAAGGCAAAGATTGTGTGGGCGCTTAGGATGGCCATGGGCCATAATCTTGGCGATGAAGGCGCACTGAAACGCTTTGTTGATGAGCTGCCCCAGCATATCGGGGGAACGTATGGAGGCAACACCCCGTGCGTGCAGTTGCAGTCAGGGGACACTACTACAATCATCTTTGACGCGGGCTCAGGTATCAGGGCGCTCGGTCTGGACCTGATGGAAGGGAGCTTCGGCCAAGGGACCGGGACTTGCCATCTCTTTTTGAGTCACACCCATTGGGACCACATACAGGGCTTGCCCTTCTTCCTTCCAGCCCACGTGCCCGGGAACCGAATCATTATCTACAGCCCCCATGCCGACATGGAAGAACGCCTCAAAGCACAACAGGCGCCCGCGTATTTTCCGGTTCCCCTTGAATCCATGGAAGCAGACATCGAATTCTTTCCCCTTGCTGAGGCGGAAACCATAAGGCTTGACGAGCTAAGGGTTTCCAGCATTGAGTTGAAACACCCTGGCGGGTCATTTGGCTACCGTGTTGAAAAACAGGGGGCTTCCTTTGTATATGCCACGGATACGGCCCTAAACGATCTTTCGGAATCAGAGCAGGAGCAATTCACCCCGTTTTTTTCCCATGCAAAGGTCGTAGTGATTGACGCCCAGTACACGGCAGAGGAAGCGGCCAGCAAAGAGACCTGGGGACACAGCTCTCCGCTTGCCGGCGTTGACATGGCCCTGCGAGCCGGGGTCGAGACCCTGGTCCTTTTCCATCATGAACCCACCCATGATGATCAAGCGCTGCATGAAAAATTTGAAAGGGCACGCAAATACGTGGAATCGAAGCGCCAAAATCAGGCCTGTGCTGTGCTCATGGCTTACGAGGGCTTGCAACTGGCAGTTTGAAGGACTAGGGTATGGACCTTGATTCAAAGGAGACTGTAGAAAAGATCCTTGGGGGAGACGTCCGAACGGCCGCCAGGCTGATCAGGGATATCGATGATGGCATTGCCTCCTCAAGAGAGGTCCTAAAAGCCCTTTATCCCCATACTGGAAGGGCCTATGTCATTGGGATAAGCGGCTTTCCCGGCGTCGGGAAAAGCACCCTGGTGGATCAGATGATTCACGCCTACAGAACGGATGGAAAAAGCCTTGGCGTGCTTGCCGTGGATCCGACCAGCCCCTTCTCGGGCGGCGCCATACTCGGAGATCGGGTTCGAATGCAGCGCCACGGCACGGATCCCGGCGTATTTATCCGGAGCCTGGCCACGCGCGGCCATTTCGGCGGTCTGACCCGTTCGACCCATAGCGTCATAGATGTCCTGGATGCCATGGGCAAGGAGATCATCCTGGTGGAGACAGTGGGGGTGGGCCAGGACGAAGTAGACATTGTCACAACGGCACACACCACGATAATAGCCCTCATTCCCGGCATGGGCGACGATATTCAGGCCATTAAGGCGGGAATCCTTGAGATAGCTGATATCTTTGTGATCAACAAGGCAGACAGGGAGGGGCTCAAAAGGACCATGAATGATCTCAACGCCATGCTGGATATGAATTCCCGCTGGGACGATGAGGGGACGTGGCGTCCGCCCATCATGGCCACCGAGGCGATTCGAAATAAGGGGGTTCCGGAACTGCTGTCACAAATTGAGGCACACAAGGCCTTTTTGTTCGATCATTCCAAGATGCACCTTAAGGAGCACCTCAGGAAAAGGGCTTTTAGAGAACTTGTAGATACGGTAAAAGAGAGTGTAGTCACGGAGATCGTTCAGAAGCTGGAAAACTCCGAGTCATTTCAAGGAATGATTGACGACCTTGTGGAAAAGAGAACTGACCCTTTCACTTTGTGCGAGCAGATTATGAGTAAGCAGAAGTTGACTGGTTAAGGGCTCGCGAAGAAATAAATTTACATTTTCAGGAGTCGAGGCGCACGCATGGCAAGGCGCGAGGAGGGCGAATAGCAAGCTATTTAA
>JADFWI010000081.1 GCA_015222985.1 Pseudomonadota bacterium
GTAGCCGTTGCCACTTCGGCGGAGTAGGCTGGCGAAGTCGGCGACCTGGCCCAGAGGACCAGGTTTTCAATGTAAAAATAAATCCTGTTAATCCTGTCTAAAAATAACAATCGAGGTAACATCATGATCAGGGATCATTTCAGAGTAATGGTTGTTAATCTTTCCACGGGTCAAGGCAATGTGGTTAGCCTGGAGGGTCGGGACACCGAGGCGGGTGGCAGCGGGCTGGCTGCAATCCTGTTTAACAAATACGGCCACACCGACAAACCCTGGGACGACCCGGATCAACCGCTCATCTTTGCCATCGGCCCGCTCACGGGCTACTTTCCCCTTATGAGCAAGACCGTGTGCGCGTTCAAGTCCCCATACCACGACCAATATGCCGAAAGTCACGCCGGAGGCCGCTCAGCCCTGGCCTTGCGTTTTGCTGACCTGGATGCCCTGGTGGTTGTGGGCCGGGCCAAACAGCCGGTGTGTCTCTCTGTGGGTCAAAAACACCTGGTGGTAAAAGACGTTAGTTTCCTGCGGGGCAGGGACGTGTCTTTTACAGGCAAGACGTTGAGACGCATGTTTCCCGGCGGCGGGCATCGTAGCATTTTCCGCATCGGCCCTGCAGGAGAGAATAAATCCGCATTTGCCTGTATCAACCTGGAAACATATCGCCATTTTGGCAGGCTCGGCTCCGGCGCTGTCATGGGCGCCAAGAATCTTAAAGGAATTGTCATTCAGGGGGATGGTTCTTTCCCATTGCCACGGGGCAAGAAATATCCCAAGCTCTTCCAGGAGGTACACAAGCAACTCACGGATACAGAGATGATGAGCAAGTACCACAACCTTGGCACTGCCGCGAATCTTGAAGCATTGGACAAACTCAAGTCCCTGCCGTGGCGAAATGTGCAACAGACAAGCGACCCGGGCATTAAAGGCATTACGGGCGACAGGTTCGCCGACGATACCCTGTTGCGCAACATGGCCTGTTCAGGATGTCCTGTGGGTTGCATCCACATCGGGTTTGTGCGGGAAAAATTCATGAAAGAAAACCGGTATCTCTACCGCCAGGTCTCCTATGACTATGAGCCCATCTTTGCCACGGGCTCCATGCTCGGTGTGACCAACACCTTTGCCGTACTCGGCATCATGGACGTGGTGGAAAAGATGGGTCTGGACGTGATGTCCGGTGGTGTGGCCCTTGCCTGGGCCACTGAGGCGCTTGAGAGAGGAGTTATTTCAGAAAAAGAAACGCTCGTTCCCTTGAAGTTCGGCGACGCCGATGCATACAAGGAGGCTGTTTATCATCTTGGTACGGGTTCCAATGAGTTTTACCGCCTGCTTGGACAGGGGACCCTTAAGGCAGCCGAACGCTATGGTGGGGCAGAGTTTGCCTGCGTGCTCGGCCAGGAGATGGCTGGTTATGCCACAGGTGAAGTCTTTTTCACGGCAGAGGCCTTAGGATTTCGGCATTCGCACCTGGATACAGGCGCATACTCCTATGACCAGAAACACAAAGAGAAGAATGTGGATGAAGTGGTCGATTTCCTGGTGCACGACGAAGAAAGTCGGGTTTTTCTGACCTCCATGGTCTCCTGTCTCTTCGCACGACAAGTCTACAGCGAAGAACGTCTGGCCGATTGCCTTCAATCGGTGGGCTACAGTGCCCTGGCTGACAACATGGAGGCCGTATCACGTCATATCCAGAAACTGCGCTGGCAAACCCGCCTGGCCACAGGCTTTGATCCGCAAGGGGTGCACATTCCCAAGCGTTTCACCGAAGTGACTACCTGGAAAGGACCGGTGGATGAGGATTACCTTAACGCCCTTAAGAGTGAGTACGGGAAACGTATCCTGGAATTGGGAAAAGATGATGCGAACCAAGGGTAAGTCAAGTTCCCCGCGCTTCCGCACGGGCATTAGTTAACGAGGTGTCATGAAAATACTCGTGATCAATACAGGAAGTTCATCCATCAAGTACGAATTGTTCGATGCAGACCACCGTAGGATAATGGCAGGGGGCCTGGTCGAAAAAATCGGTGAAGAAAGGGGCTTTCACACCCATAGAAAAACCATGCCCAACGGCGAAACCGTGAAAAGAGTAGAAAAGAGGCTGATCGCTGACCATCGTGAGGGGCTGAACCGTGTCGTGGGCCTGCTGGTTCATCCGGAACACGGGGTCATCGCAGACAAGATCGAGGTCTCGGCTGTCGGCCACCGCGTGGTCCATGGCGGGGAGGCGTTTAACTCAACCGTGATTATTGACGAAGAGGTGATGGCAGCAATTAAGGAAAACATTCCCCTGGCCCCGTTGCACAATCCCACCAATCTGGTGGGGATCGAGGTTGCCAGATCGGTTTTTCCCGATGCACCGCAGGTCGCGGTATTTGATACGGCCTTTCATCAGACTATTCCTATGAGGGCATTTCTCTATGCCATTCCTTTTGAGCTGTACGAGAATGATAGGGTGCGGCGATACGGTTTTCATGGCACCTCGCATGCCTATGTTGCTGAAAGGGCGGCAGAGTATTTGGCCAGGCCCCTGGGCGAATTGAACATGATAACGATTCATTTGGGAAACGGGGCCAGCATGGCGGCCATAAAAAACGGCAAATCCGTTGATACGACCATGGGGATGACCCCCCTGGCCGGACTAGTCATGGGGACCCGTTGCGGTGATGTGGATCCCGCCGTACCTTTCTTTTTGGCAAATCATCTGGACATGTCCCTCAAAGATATTGATAACCTCTTGAACAAAGACAGCGGGCTGAAGGGGATTTGCGGGACAAATGATATGAGGGAAGTCATTGAGAAAAAGGAGGCAGGTGAAGAGCGGGCAGAAATTGCTCTTGACATGTACACCTACCGGATAAAAAAATTTATCGGTGCATATTTTGCGGTCTTAGGGAGCCTTGATTGTGTGATCTTTACGGCAGGAATCGGGGAAAACGCACCATATATCCGCGAACTCTCCTGCCGCGGACTGAACAAGCTGGGCATCGAGATTGATCTGGAAAGGAACAATAAGACCGGAAACGGAATCAGAGAAATCAGCTCTCCGGGCAGTGAAGTCAAAGTCCTGGTGATCCCCACAAATGAGGAGCTGAAGATCGCGCGGGAGACAAAAGAGGCGATTGAGGCACATGGGATTTAGGGATGGGCGGGGAGAAGTGAGGCCTGCCTTAGGTTTCAGGTTTCGGGTTTCAGGGGAGAACGCAGACTAGTAGGGTGGGCTGTGCCCACCGGAAAGTGGCCGAAACAATGAACATCACCAACAGATGAAAGGACGAGATGACAGAACAGACACTTGGCCGTCAGCCTGACGGCTTGCTTGTCGCACGGACCCAGACCATGCCGCGAGACACCAACGCGAACGGAGACATCTTTGGCGGTTGGGTTATGGCTCAGATGGACATCGGCGGGGGCCTGCTAGCCAGGGAAGTGGCCCGGGGCCGGATCGTGACTGTGACCGTTGACAAGATGACGTTTGTGAGGCCAGTGCTGGTGGGTGACACGGTCTGCATCTACGCCAAGGTTCTCCGCATCGGTAACACCTCTATGGATATCAAGCTCGAAGTGTGGGCAAAAGGGCTCCTGGATGAGTTCGATGAGGAGCGTCACATGGTGACTACAGGGGTGTTCCGGTACGTGGCTATAGACGAAGAAGGTCGCCCCCGCCGCGTTCCCGA
>JADFWI010000487.1 GCA_015222985.1 Pseudomonadota bacterium
CCACGTCATCGCCATTGGGTGCGAGGAAAAACTTCCAGAGATTATAGAACGGGCAGGGTTGCTGCCGCGACCGGACATATCATCATGACAACTTATCCTGAGGGTCTAACCATGGTTCTGGCAGGCGATATTGGCGGGACCAAGACAAATCTGGGCCTCTTTTCTAAGGGGAAAAGACGTCCTCTGCTAAAAGCAATTGAGACCTATCCCAGCCGAAAAGCGCTCAATCTAGAGCAAATCATTGAACAGTTTCTTGCAAAACATCCGGTTTCCATCAGCAGTGCATGCCTTGGTATTGCCGGCCCTGTAGAAAACGGACTCTGCAAGACCACCAACTTGCCATGGACTGTCTCTGAAAGAAAAATCAAAAACCGCTTTGGCTGGGACAAAGTGCGCCTTATCAACGACCTGGCTGCCACTGCTTGGGCTGTTCCTGTTCTGACTAAAAGTGAGTTCGTTGCACTGAATCGACAAAGGCCGGCAAGAGGCGGGAATCTGGGGCTCATTGCACCCGGCACGGGCCTTGGTATGGCGCTGCTGGTTTCAAAAGACGGACAATATATTCCCATTCCTTCCGAGGGGGGCCACAGCGATTTTGCCCCCCAGAGTGAATCTGAGCTGGCCTTGTGGCAATATCTCAACCAGCGTGTTGGTCACGTGAGTGTAGAAAGGGTTTTGTCAGGCCCCGGGCTGTTCATTATTTACTGCTGGCTGAAATATACCGGTCAGGGTGAGGAGCCTGCATGGCTGGCCGAAAAGATGAACGAGAACGATCCATCAAAGGTCATCGCCGAAGCGGCCCTTGTGGATGAGCAGCCTTTGTGCGTGAAGACTCTGAATCTTTTCGTGTCAATATTTGGGGCTGCGGCAGGAAACCTGGCGTTAACAGGGCTCACAACAGGAGGCGTTTACCTGGGAGGTGGAATACCGCCGAAGATCTTGCCCAAACTCAAGGAAGACGTTTTCATGAAGGCATTTACGAACAAGGGGAGATTTAGAGGACTACTCGGGCAAATCCCCGTTCGAGTCATCATGAACGACAAGGCGGCCTTACTGGGGGCAGCATGTTGTGCCTTTGAATAGCAGGTCAGAAAATGTGCAGTATTCGATCGACCTACTGTGTCCCAACAAAAAACGGCCGAAAGCAAGACTCATCCCACTCTGATGCCTGTGTGATCTGATCCAGCAAGCGCGGTTTGTCCTCGGGAAGGCTGCCGTAAAGGTTGATGTAATTCGTGTAGTGATCACTGGTCAGGGTCGTGGCAATGGTGAGTCCTTCAAGAAGGGCCTTTGTTTCCTCCAAGACCCCGTGAGGGGTGAGCATTTCAAATCGTCCTGCCTGAACGTCTTCCAAAAGGGGTGTGTTGGTCTTCGGGACAAAGGTCCGTAACCGCAAAAAATCGGGCGCGATTTCATTGATCACCCGAGCCGTTTCTTCGGCATGCTCACGGGTCCTTTCCCTCCCCCCGATGCCCAAAATCACGTACAGGCTCAGCTCAATGCCCGCGGCCATGACCCACCTGCCTGCCTCGATTTGCTGCCGGGCATGGGTTCCCTTGCGTATACGCCTTAGGACTACGTCGTCGCCCGATTCGATCCCGACGTGAATGCGCCCGAGGCCTGCTTTGGCCAATCGCTCAAGTTGTATCGGCCCTTTCTTGTGGATAAACTGCGACGATCCGTATACGGTAATGCGGTCAATAGTGGGAAAAGTCATCTTGGCAAAAGAGCATACCTCAGCCAAATCCTCTGTCTTCATGGCAATGGTATTTCCGGCAGGAAGAAACATGGTCCGCACGTGAGGACCGTAGATTTTTTTTGCTTCCACCATGTCCTCCTTGATATCATCAACGGGACGCACACGGTAGCTGGGGCCGTCCTTGTAGACCATGCAGAAAGTGCATCGGTTGTGAGGACATCCGATGGTGGCCTGGATCAAGAGCGAGTCAGCCTCGCTGGGCGGGCGGTATATGGGTCCTTCATAGCGCATAGAAGCCCTGATTTTCCTTGAACAAGCAAGGCGTGTCTGATAATTTTATGTTTTCTGAACAATTACCCCTTTTCCAACTATAGAACACATGTCATTCATTGCAAGGCGCAAACAAACTCGGCAGATATCAATCGGCGGCGTGAAGGTCGGAGGTGGCGCTCCGATTACTGTCCAATCCATGACCAACACCTTCACGCACGACATCGGCGCCACTGTGGAGCAAATTCATCGCTTGGAGGCTGCAGGCTGTGAGCTTGTGCGGGTGGCAGTGCCGGATGCTGCGGCCGTTGAGGCTATTTCCTCCATAAAAGAGCAGATCTCAATTCCCCTCATTGCCGATATTCATTTTGATTACCGGTTGGCCCTGGGGGCTGTGAGGGCCGGAGCCGATGCCCTCCGGATCAACCCGGGAAACATTGGCGGGGCCAAGAAGGTCAAGGCCGTGGCCAAACTGGCCTTAGAGCGGGGCATTGCCATTCGCATAGGGGTTAATGCGGGTTCACTTGAAAAAGAGATCCTGAAGAGATACGGCTCTGCCACACCCGAGGCCATGGTTGAAAGCGCCTTGCGCCATATTGAACTTTTAGAGTCTTTTGACTTCCACGACATCAAGCTCTCTATTAAGGCATCGGACGTAGCCCGTACTGTGGAAGCTTACAGGCTTGCCGCATCCAAGACCGATTTTCCCCTTCACGTGGGCGTGACCGAGGCCGGCACTCTGGTCTCAGGCACAGTGAAATCGGCCCTGGGCATTGGTATTTTGCTTGCCGACGGCATAGGAGACACCATTCGTGTTTCCCTCACACGAGATCCGGTCGACGAAGTCCGGGTAGGATTTGAGATCCTAAAGGCGTTGAAGATAAGACAACGCGGACCGGACATAATTTCGTGTCCCACCTGCGGCAGATGTGAAATCGACCTGGTGGATGTGGTGGAACGGGTGGAATCGGCCCTGATCACGAAAACCACGCCGGTACAGCTTGCCATCATGGGATGTGTGGTGAACGGACCGGGGGAGGCGCGAGAGGCAGACATCGGCATCGCCGGGGGCAAGGGACACGGAGTTCTGTTCAAGAAAGGCAAAGTGGTGCGCAAAGTGCCGGAAGATAGACTCGTTGAGACCCTCCTTGAAGAAGTGGAGAAATGCGAAAAGACATGAAAGCAGAAAAGACAGCAATTACGCCGACACGTCACGAAGACTACCCGGAATGGTATCAGCAAGTGGTCAAGGTATCGGATCTGGCTGAAAACTCGCCGGTGAGAGGATGCATGGTCATCAAGCCATGGGGCTATGCCCTTTGGGAAAATATAAGAAATGTTCTCGATGACATGTTCAGAGAAACAGGGGTCAAGAACGCCTATTTTCCCCTTTTCATACCAAAGCGGTTCCTTGAAAAAGAAGCAGAACACGTGGAGGGGTTTGCCAAGGAATGCGCTGTTGTCACCCATCACCGTTTGGAAGAAGGCGAAGATGGGAGCCTTGTCCCGGCAGGACCGCTAGAGGAGCCTCTGGTGGTAAGGCCTACATCAGAGACGATTATTGGGGAGTCTTTTTCAAGGTGGGTAACCAGCTACCGGGATCTCCCGCTTCTCATCAATCAGTGGTGCAACGTGGTGAGGTGGGAAATGAGGACTCGCATCTTCTTAAGAACGACTGAGTTCCTCTGGCAAGAAGGGCACACGGCCCATGCCGGCCGGGAAGAGGCCATGGAGAGAACCCGGCAGATGCTTGATATCTATGCAAGGCTTGCTCAAGACTATCTTGCCATCCCTGTAGTCAGTGGCGAGAAAACCGCTGCCGAGCGGTTTCCCGGGGCGGTCAATACGTATTGTGTGGAGGCCATGATGCAGGACCGAAAGGCCCTTCAGGCAGGGACTTCTCATTTTCTGGGACAAAACTTTGCAAGGGCCTCTGAGATCAAGTACCAGTCAGCGCGAGAAAAGGAAGAATATGCATGGACCACATCCTGGGGGGTTTCCACGCGTCTGATCGGCGCTATTATCATGGCACACGGCGATGACAACGGTCTTGTTCTGCCACCCATGATCGCGTCGTCTCATGTGGTTCTCATGCCAATTGTCAAGAAAGCCAAGGACAGAAATCTTGTTATGGACTACACCCATGCCCTGGCCCTGGAGTTGAGAGAACTGAGGTACCACCAGCGCAAAATCTCGGTGGAGATCGATGACAGGGAAACAGGAGCAAAGGGGTGGGATTGGATCAAGAAAGGAATACCGTTGCGCGTGGAGATAGGGCCAAGGGATATTGCCCAGGACTCGGTCTTTGTTGGCCGAAGGGACCGTGGCCTCAGAGACAAGGAATCGATCCGGCGTGATGAGTTTGTGAAGACTATCGTCCCCGTGTTGGACGACATCCAAAAGAACCTCTTTGATCGAGCCTTGCGATTCAGGAATGAGAACACAGTAAATATTGATTCCAAAGATGATTTCTATGCTTTTTTCACACCTGAGAATCCGGCAACACCTGAAATCCATGGGGGTTTTGCCCTTGCTCATTGGTGTGGAGATCAAGGCTGCGAGGAAAGGATCAAGGAGGATCTCAGTGTCACCATTCGATGCATCCCCTTTTCGGACAATACCGAGCCCGGAACCTGCATTGTCTGTGGCGCTAACAGCAGTATCCCCGTGGTCTTTGCCAAGGCCTATTAAATTATGATTCGTATCACCGACATCATGGACCGCATCAGCGCCTACCACCCGGAAGCAAATTTGGATTTGGTGGAACGTGCCTATGTCTATTCGGCCCGTATTCATGATGGCCAGGTCAGACTCTCCGGCGAACCCTATTTGTCCCATCCCCTTGAGGTGGCTGGACTGTTGACCCAACTGAAGCTGGACACAATCAGTATTGCCGCCGGGCTCCTCCATGATGTCTTAGAGGACACCGGCACTACTGCCGAGGAACTGACAGAGATGTTTGGTCCACAGGTTACCCACATTGTGGTGGGGGTGACCAAGTTGAGTAGTCTGTCTTTCAGGAGTTCTGAAGCACGGCAGGCCGAAAGCATCCGCAAGATGATTCTGGCAATGGCCGACGACATTCGCGTTATTCTGATTAAGCTGTGTGACAGGGTCCATAATATGCGGACACTCCAGTTCCAAAAGGAACACAAACAGGTCAGGATAGCTCAGGAAACCTTTGACATTTATGCCCCCATCGCAAATCGTCTGGGCATCTACTGGATCAAAAATGAACTTGAGGACATCTCGTTCCTGTACCTTTTTCCCCACGAGTACCGGGAAATTGCAAACCTGGTGGACAGAAAAAAAGAGGAGCAACAAAAACACATCGAGACAATGAAGGAAATCATCCGCAACAAGATGACCGAAGCACACCTCGACTGTGGAATTCAGGGCAGGCACAAGCATTTCTATGGAATCCACCAAAAAATGATGGCGCAACAGGTGAGCTTTGAGGATGTGTATGACATCCTTGGCTTCCGCATCATCCTTGATACTGTTCAACAATGCTACGAGGCCCTGGGGGTCATACATTCCATATGGAAGCCCATCCCAAAACGCTTCAAGGATCACATAGGGATTCCCAAGCCCAATATGTATCAATCCCTCCACACCACAGTGATCGGCCCTTTTGGCGAGCGTGTGGAGATTCAGATCCGTACGAAGGAGATGGACCGCGTTGCCAGGGACGGCATTGCAGCCCACTGGCAGTACAAAGAGGGAGATGCCGTTGATGAACACGATGGTCGGGTGTTTGCCTGGCTCCGCAAACTTGTTGAGGAGCAGAAATACGTCAAGGATCCCGACGAATTCATGGAGGCCGTGCGGATTGAACTCTTTCCTGACGAGGTCTATGTTTTTACTCCCCAGGGTGACGTGTTGAATTTACCAAGAGGGGCCACCCCTGTGGATTTTGCTTATGCCATCCATTCCGAGGTGGGCAACCAGTGTATGGGCGCCAAAGTGAACGGTCGCATAGTGCCTCTGAAATATGAACTGAAGACCGGGGAAAGGGTTGAAATCACCACATCCACAAATCACAGGCCCAGTAAAGACTGGCTTGGCTTTATAAGAACGGCAAGGGCCCGCTCCCGGATACGCCAGCACATCAAGGCCGAGGAACAAGAGCAGAGCTTGGCGCTCGGGCGTGAAATGTGTGAAAAGGCCTTTAGGAAATACCATCTGAGCCTGAACAGGCATATCAAGTCAGGCGATATTGAAAAGGCTGTTCAGGATCTTGGCTACAAAACAGCAGATGACCTGATTGCCGGAGTAGGATACGGCAAAGTCACAGCCTTACAGGTGGTCCGGTACTTTGTCCCCAAGTCTGAACTAAAGGAGCCAAAAGAGAGTATTGTTGATAAGCTTAAAGAACGTATCCGCCGCCCAAAACCCAAGTCAGGGATCCTGGTCAAGGGCGTGGACAACGTCCTTGTCCGCTACGGCAAGTGCTGTAGCCCTCTACCCGGCGATCCCGTTGTGGGATA
>JADFWI010000488.1 GCA_015222985.1 Pseudomonadota bacterium
GGTATTCCACGATAATTGCATGAAGAAATAATGTGCTTTTGCACAGCAGGGACAAGGTGGTTGCCAATCTCAACGCCCATATCACCTCGAGCGACCATGATCACATCAGAAACATCAAGGATTGCTTCCATGTTGTCGATGGCTTCTTGGTTCTCAACCTTTGCGACAATAGGTCTGTTGGCATCTAGTTCGCGAAGGAGATCCCTGAGCTTCAGCACATCTTCTTTTTTCCTCACAAAAGACAAGGCGATATAGTCAATACCCTGTTCAATGCCGAACATGATGTCTTCACGATCCTTCTCTGTCAAACTTGGTGCGGAGATTCTTGAATCAGGAAGATTTATCCCTTTGTGAGATTTCAGGATGCCACCCACAAGGACATTAATCTTGTAAACATCTCGGTCCTTTTCAACCGCCTCCGCCACAATCAATCCATCATCAAATAGTATACGCGCCCCGTCTTGGCAGTCATCAACAAGATGTTCATATGTAGTCGGGATAAAACAATCCTTATACTCCGGATAGTCCTCTTTCACGCTCGTTGGTCCTATAACCCAGGTTTCACCATCTTTCAGCCTAAGGCCGTCAGGCACACTGTCCACTCGAATCTTGGGCCCTTGAAGGTCAAGAAGAATCGCGACTTCCAATCTCACCGAACCGGATGCCTTGCGGATGTTGGAAATAAGCTCGGCATGCCCTTCGTAATTCCCGTGACTCATGTTGACCCGGGCCACATTCATTCCTGCCAGAATCAGGTCAGAAATCATTTCAACAGTAGACGAAGCTGGTCCCAGAGTTGCCACGACTTTGGCGTGTCTATGCAGATTTGCTCTTCTCACGATAAATTCTCCTATCTCAGGCCGGCGATCTTCACCTCATCCGGCAATCCTTTGAATCCTGCCACAACGGTCCTGATTTTCCTCTCGCGCATCTCTTCTTCCGCCCTGATCAACGGATTGTAATTCTGGAGGTTGCGTTCCCCGTTCGGCGCACCAGCCTTAAACCAGAGCTTACGTGATACCGAACCGTATATGAGCGGCATGTAAGGCAAGAATTCGGATGAGCCCTCTGTGGAGCGGTGGGAAAAAAATGCCGTAAATCCGCCCTTCTTGATGTTGTTAATGGCCTCTTTCAGGCTGCCCACATCAAGTTCCTTGAGCTGCCGGAGCACACCTTCAAGATCTTTGCGTGCCTTCAGGAACTTTTCAACCCGGTCGACACGAGCAAGACCAAGAACGATCTCTGTTGCCAGACACGTTTCGGTAAAGGTTCCGGCTTGATTCAACTTTATGAGGACTGAGTTGCCACAACGATTCTTTCGCTCAGAAGCCGCAAGGAACGGGATAATAAAACGCATCTGGGTCACGGCCGCGTCGTCGACAACTATCTGGACACGGTTGCCGTATTTCCCAGTCATCAGACGATGTGCTTCGGCGTCAGATTCACTTCCAGGATCTTCCATGGTAACGAAGTTCGGGGCGCTTTTTACGACTGACCAGTTGAACTTGATCAGCTCTTCACGTGTCTTGATGCCCATTGCCGAAAAACGCATGTCGTATTTGCCTTCCTTGCGCAATTCTTCGGTTTTTTGCAATTCTGAAAAAGCGTTGTCTGTACCGATTGCCCAGTCTGCCTTCTTGAGCTTGAGCTGCCTGGCACACTCCTTGATGCGACTAAGACCTTCGAAGTTATCCTTTACGGGAAAAACAAAGCCCCGCTCTTTTGCAGTGCCGGTGGGCAGACCGTCACGAACGAGATTTTTTTCAAACTGCCTGAAAAACTTCGTTGCTGTTTCAAACACGCCCTTGATCGACTTTTCATTCATTGCAAAAAAGAACATTTCTTGAATGTCCTGCTTTGTGCCGGGGACATGTTCGCCTCCGCAAACCATGTTAAAACCGATGTTCGGCATGTAGAAGGTCTTAAGCCCGCCTTTTGGCCTGAGAAGCTGCCAGGCCTTGTATCCTGAAGCCTTCAGCAATGTTTGAAAGAAAACAGTTGACGCAGCAAGACAAGCATTGCCACCCCACCGTTTCTTGTTGGGGCCGGCCCCTTCGACCAACTTGAGATCGAATGCTGCACAAGCATCAAGAATATCCCCGGGTTTTCTGATCACGACTTTCTTTGGAAGGAGAGGAACAATATTTTTTTCAATAGACCCTATTGCCCTCTTATTGGGGATATAAATAGCTTCGGCTTCGCCGTCTGACGTACCCTTGGCAATCCCGTTTCGTTCCGAAATCGTCCACGAGTCTTTGCCGCGCTGGACCCGGGCTGTCATAGCCCCTTCAAGGGTGAACGTTGCATACGAAGACAGAATCTCCCTTCCCCTAAGTGTGAATCTTGAAACAATAGTCTCATTTCTCATTGTAATCTCCTTCCCATTTCTTTATTGGCGATAAGGGTCATAATACGCGGTAATACGCGGATATCACATTTCCTGCCACATAACTTCTCAAAAAAATCCGGACTGTACGCGCGGTTGCCACGATCGCCGTGGGACGAAGGCTTTTTGTTCCAGGCGATATTAATCATCCTGGATTTCGCAAGGGCCCGGAGATGACCAGTGTTTTTACAACAACCCTTTGTCAGCCTGAGCTTGAATCGCTGTGATCGCGACCGTGTTAACGATGTCCGCAACCGTGCATCCACGACTAAGATCATTTACAGGCTTATTGAGACCCTGAAGAACAGGACCAATCGCCACAGCATTGGCCGACCTTTGAACCGCCTTATAAGTGTTATTCCCAGTATTCAAGTCAGGAAACACAAAAACTGTGGCATTGCCTGCGACTTCGCTCTCAGGCATCTTGGTTCTTGCCACCTCCGGATCAACCGCGGCATCATACTGCATAGGTCCCTCCAGTTTCAAATCCGGATCAGACTCCTTGGACATCTCCCTGGCAATTCTGGTCGCTTCACGGACTTTTTCAACGTCATCTCCTTTACCTGATTCCCCGGTTGAATAAGACAACATGGCCACCCTGGGCTCAATACCAAAGATCCTTGCAGTTTGGGCGGAGCTGAGAGCGATCTCAGCAAGCCTTTCCGCATTCGGATCCGGATTCACCGCACAGTCACCGTAAACGAGAACCCTGTCTTTGAGGCACATGAAAAATACACTTGAAACAACGGAAAAACCGGGTTTGGTTTTTATGATTTCAAAGGCGGGACGTATAGTATCCTGGGTCGTATGAACTGCCCCTGAAACCATGCCGTCAGCATGACCTTTACGAACCATCATGGCGCCGAAAAAGCTCACGTCGCTCATATTGTCCCTGGCGATCTCCATTGTGATGCCCTTGTGTTTTCTCAAATCATAATAGGTTTGGACATAATCATCAGAAAAGGGAAATCCCTGCAGCTCAATGATATTAATTCCCTCCATCCGTAATCTGAGCTGGGCGATTTTGTTCCGGATCTGCTGTTCATTGCCAAGGAGGGTTATATCTACCACTTCGCGGCGGAGTAATATCTCGGCAGCCCGCAAGATCCTTTCTTCTTGGCCTTCAGGCAGGACAATGTGCTGCTTGTGTGCCCTGGCCTTTTGGATCAGTTCGTATTCAAACATCTTCGGCGTGACAATAGAGACTCGGGTTTCAAGGATCTTTCCCCCCAGTACCTCCACATCGATATTTCTCTCAAAGATCTCCAAAGCCCTGGTGATTTTCCGCTGGTTCTCAGGCGAGATCACAGCGTGAACATTGTCAACCGATATAGCCGATGGGAACGTATCACCCTTCACACTAATGATCGGCACTATGTTGGAAAATCCCTCAATCAATTTGCAGACCGATTCTTCTGGTTTCAAGCCGCCTGTTAACATGATCCCGGCAATGTTCGGCATGGACGTTGACGACACAGCGGAAAGGCAGGCGACAATAACGTCCGCCCTGTCTCCGGGAGTAATAATCAGGGTCCCATACTTGATTCTCTCAAGGAAGTTCCGCAATTGCATTGCCGCTACGGTAAAGCTGTAAACGTGCCTGTTCAACTGTTCTTCACCATACAGGACTTCTGCATTCATGAGCCTGACAATTTCTCTCACGGTCGGGCTTCCGAGGAACTTCTCATCCGGTAGGGTGTAAACCAGTTGTTCGGAATTCAAGACATTTGTTTTCAATCGTTTCGTGATTTCTTCATCGTTTTGCGAGTCTGTTCGATTTACTACCGTGGCAACCACATTGCATCCTTTGTCAAACAAGGACCCAACGGACATCTCAATCGATCGGAGGACTTCATCCACGGTTTTCTGGTATGCATTTGCGACTAACAGAACAGGGCATCCCAAATTGTTGCTGATTTCAGCATTGATATCCAATTCAAAGGCTGAGGTCGAACCCACAAAGTCAGTGCCTTCACACAACACAAAATCGTTTGTTTTCTCCAGCTCCTTGTATTTGCCGACAATTCCTTCAAGCAATTCCTCGTATTTACCATGAGTGATAAGGTCGTTTGCCTGCGTGGTGGTATAAGCGTACATTGCCTCGTATGGAATCCCCAATCTGTAGTGAGAAGAAATCAAATTGATATCATTGTCTTTCTTTTTCGTATCCAGATCGGCATTGATCAAGGGACGGAAAAAGCCGACTCTTTCGACGTTTCTCGCCAGCACTTCCATGACTCCTAGAGAAATGGCTGATTTCCCGCTTCTTGGTTCCGTGGCCGTGACAAACAAATTCCTTGACATGATATTGTCTCCCGTTCTTGCTAATGATCGATGTTGCTGACACATACCATCAATACTGATCCGCGCTACCGAGCACATTCTTGTTCTTCTCAATGATCATGTTCATAAGCTCGTCGCGTGCAGGACCGAGGTACTTGCGCGGATCAAACTCAGCAGGCTTTTCGTGGAATACCTTCCGGATCATGGCCGTAACGACGAGCCGTCCATCAGAGTCAATGTTTATTTTGCACACAGCGGATTTTGCTGCTTTTCTCAATTGACCTTCGGGAATACCAACAGCGGCTTCCAGTGCCCCGCCGTTGTTGTTGATAAGATCAACGTATTTTGGAAGAACAGAGCTGGATCCATGCAAGACGATGGGAAAACCAGGGATTCGCTTTTGGATTTCCTCAAGGATATCGAAGCGCAGCGGTGGCGGGACCAAGACCCCTTCTTGGTTGCGTGTGCACTGCTCCGGCTTGAACTTGTAGGCGCCGTGAGACGTGCCTATCGAAATCGCAAGGGAGTCAACGCCTGTTTTCTTCACGAAGTCTTCGACCTCTTCGGGCTGGGTGTAAACCGACTTGGCCGCAACCACGTCGTCTTCAATACCTGCCAGCACGCCGAGCTCACCCTCAACACTGACATCGTATTTGTGGGCATAATCCACGACCTTTTTGGTCAACTCAACATTTTTCTCATAGGGATGGTGTGAGCCATCTATCATCACGGATGAAAACCCGTTCTCTATGCAGGAAACACAAAGCTCATAGGTGTCGCCGTGGTCCAGGTGAAGAGCGACGGGGATCTCGTAGCCTTGCTCCCTTGCCATCTCAACAGCGCCTTTTCCCATGTTGCGCAGGAGAGTGGCGTTGGCGTAATCGCGGGCGCCCTTGGAGACCTGAAGGATTACCGGAGATCTGGATCGGCCACAGCCGTTAATAATCGCCTGAATCTGCTCGAGGTTGTTGAAGTTGTAGGCCGGCACGGCATATCCGCCGTCCATGGCCTTCTTGAACATTTCACGAGTGTTGACAAAACCGAGTTCTTTGTAGCTAACTGTCATGACACTCCTCCTTTGAGTTTCCTAGCTGTGAATAGAAAAAATGTAACAGTTCCCTCAGACAGCAGGAATCGTGCCACAACGCCGCACGCAGATAATTGCGTGTCATTGCCGATGGTTATACCGTATTTGTTCAAATGCCTCGGGATATAACCGAAGATGAATTTGATTCGGGCTCTACGCGGATGTCAAATCATTGACTGTTGGACGTTCACGGGTTCAGGGTTGCCTTTCTTTCGTTAACCTTCACTAACCCTGAACCTTTGAACCCGTGAACGGTCATGAATTATGATGGGTATTTTTCCTTTAGATTCAGAATACGTTGCACAGATGCAAGTGTCTTTCTCCTCACATCCTCTGACCGCTGTATGGCCTTCAACAGCGCCCCATAGGCTGCCTCGGCCTTAACTTGATCATGACATATCAGTGCGATATCAATCTCAGCGTCAGAGATCCTTTCTACGAACGTATCCACATCAAAGTGTTTGTCGATAGCCCCCATGTCAAGGTCGTCTGTTATGACAATCCCTTTAAAGCCCATGGTCTCCCGCAACAACTCCTTTGCAATGACCGATGAAAGACTTGCAGGCCATTCCGGGTCAAGGTCCCTATAAACCACGTGTGATAACATCACGGCCTCCACGTTGCATCGGATAGCAGCCCTGAAAGGGACCAGATCGCTCGAATCAAGAATATCGCGTTCTGTTTCGAGAATAGGAAGATCCATGTGAGAATCGACCGTGGTGCGACCTATACCAGGAAAATGCTTGGCAGTTGCCGCAACTCCGTTCTCCTGCAGGCTTTCAATAACAGTCGTGCCAAACTCTGCCACCAACTCCGGGCTATCTCCGAACACACGTTCCGCCATGACAGCAGAGTCGAGATCCTCTGGCACCACGTCCAGTACTGGCGCAAAATCCATGGTGATTCCGACTCCCTTGAGTTCCCTTGCCGTTGTTGTGCCAAATTCCCTGGCGGCTTCCTCTGACCGGGTTTTCCCAATTGCCCGGTTTCCCGGAAAAACCGTAAAAGGAGGGCCTAGCCGAGCTACCGGGCCACCTTCCTGATCAATGGCAATCACAAGTGGCGGGTTGCCGGTTTCTGTTGCAAAGGCCTGCACTGACTGACAAAGGCTACTCAGATGGGAAGGATCAGACACGTTGCGCTTGAACAAGACGAGCCCTCCGACACGGATTTCGTTGATCATGGATCGCAACTCATCATCCAGGACCGTGCCCTTAAAACCAACCATAAGGCGCTGGCCGGCCAACTGCTCATCAGTCAGGGCATCTACCTCGAGCATGGTTATCTCCTATGAAAAGAAAAAGCCTCCTAGGCCATGGAGCGTACATCCTGATATTTGCTAAGCGTACAGTGAACTGCTGCCACCCGTTGAAATTCGTCAAGCTTGCTGCACCCCTTGACATAAGGGCAGGCAACCCCGCTCGTAAACAACTCGCAGTGCAAACAAGGACTCTTTTTCAGTATATCCAGATTCGGCTCAGCCATCTGTCTCATGGTGGGCCTCACCACGTTCGGGTCTCGTTCCGGGCTTCGCCTACCCCATATGACAAACAACTTGTCTTTCATCGAGTCTCACTATCCGGGAATCACACCAAACTGCTTTCTAACGCATTTTCCGTTTTGTTATCACAATTTGGTCTATTTGGGAAAGCTTTGTCTCGTGAATTCGTAAGCGGGGGCGAGAGCCGAGTAGATTTGTTGGATAGTCTCAAGAATTGGCTTTTCTTCGATCTCGAAAGATACGTCGATCGTTTTCTGAAGAAAGACTGACAATGACGCCTTCCCTTACATTTCTTCGACGATCCTGCTTGTTCTTCCTTCTGTCCTTGCGGACCGAACTTTTCCCGGCAGGAAGAGCAACTTGTTCTTCTGGTGGGTTGTTCTTGACGGCTGATGTGCCACCGACAATTATGTCCACATTTACAAAATCCACCCTATAAACCTCCTTATCCGATACTTCTCTTATCGGTACTGTCATGAAATCCTTTAGAGTTTGTTTCAAGACAGCTATATGGAGGTCATTCCCACAGGGCTTGTACATTCACGGTGGCATCACCGGCGGAACTTCTTGCTTCCTCCCGCGTTGTCCTATAAAAGGACGAAAGTCAATTGAACCAAAGTACGTATATTGCATTTTCCGACCAGAAAGAGCTTTGATGAAAGTGATCAAGGAGACGCCCCATGCCTTTTCTTAAAATCAGTATCCTCGGAAATACGATACAGGCCTATCTGATTTCGATGGCCATACTCATTGCCGCCGTACTGTTTTCCGTAGTAGCCAATCGCTTTTTGAAAAAACACATTCATAATTGGACAAAGAAAACCAAAACCGATCTGGATGACCTCATTGTGGAACGCGTCTTTTCTCCTTTAGTCTATTTCATCCTCATCTTCGGCCTTGCCATGGCAAAAAGCCATTTGAAACTTGCCGAAAGCATTTCATCCTGGTTGGACAAGGTCTTGTTCGTTCTCGGACTGATCCTCTTTTTCGTCATTCTGAGCCGTTTCATCCAAGGACTCATCGAATTGGTAGCCAGTGGATACATCAAACGTATCAGGCAAAAGAGTCCTGTCAACCTGGAAGACCATATAAGAAATGCCGATCGCGTAAAAAAGCAAGTAAGGGAAATCTCCAAGATGGTCCTCGGGCTCCTTGCCATTCTGACAGTACTCTCCAACCTTGGCGTGGACCTCAAGGCCATCTGGGCCTCCCTGGGAATCGGCGGGATCGCCTTGGTCGTAGCCGTTCAAGAACCGCTGCGAAATCTTGTGGGGCGAATCTATATATTCAGCACGGGAATATTTGATGAAGGCCATTTCATCGTATTTAACAACTGGGCCGGCACGGTCAAACGGATCGCCACGTTCAGGACGTATCTGGAACTTTTCTCGGATATGACCACGGTATCCATTCCCAACTCAGATTTTGTAAAGGGTGTGGTCAAGACGTACTACGGCCGAACCAAATTCATGTACAAATGGGATCTGGATGTGCCCTATGACATTACACCCCAGAGAATTCAGGAACTGGTTGTGAGGCTAAGGGAACTCATCACGAACAAGTCAGAGGTCAATCAGGACATGTGCTGGATTTACCTTGAACGCCTGGACCGTTACTCCAAAGTCGTGCGGGTCTGGTTTCAGGTAAATCTTCCTGGTTGGGCCGAATCCCTGTTTTACGGCAATAAGGTTCTCCACGATATTCAGCTTGTCTTTGAATCCATGCATATCCCCTTTGCCTTCCCCACCCAAACACTCCTCTTGAATCGAGATAATCCGCCTGAAGGCGCGGAAAACCAAGATCCGGTCCCCGCGGTGTTGCCCGAATCAGATGAGGACAGCGCTGACCCTACTTCCCCTTGCAGGCCTCGACATCTTGAAGGAGGCTGAGGAGAGAGGCTGAAAATGGCAAACGCGAAGAAAACACTGATATGTCTGCTTATCTGCATGATGGTCCCTTTTATGTTTGGTGTCACATGTAGGGCAGAAAACCCCTTTCTTCAAAGCTTTGAAAAGCGACGTGAGCACATGGTAAGAACTCAAATTGAAGCAAGGGGAATTACTGACAAGAAAATCTTGAAGGCATTAAGAAAGGTTGAAAGGCACAAATTCGTTCCTAAGGAATATCAATTGCAAGCATATGGAGATTATCCATTGCCAATCGGGGAGGGACAAACCATATCCCAGCCCTATATCGTTGCTCTCATGACGGAGGTTTTGGATTTGGACAGCTCCAAAAAAGTGCTTGAAGTTGGCACAGGTTCCGGTTATCAGGCAGCAATATTAGCAGAAATATGCGAAAGCGTATGTACGATCGAACTAATTGGTGTGCTTGGGGAAAAGGCAAAAAACCTGTTGGCTGATTTGGGGTATGAGAATATTAACGTCAAAATTGGTGACGGATACCAAGGATGGAAAGAATATGGCCCCTTTGATGCCATCATCGTGACATGTGCTCCTTCACACATTCCACAACCGCTTCAAGACCAGTTGGCAGAAGGTGGCAAAATGGTCATTCCTGTTGGGAAAAAATTCACGCAGGAATTGGTGCTCCTGACCAAGCAAAAAGGGAAAATAAAGAAAAAAGACATCATTCCTGTGAGATTTGTTCCGATGATGGGAAAAGACGGGAAGGCATACTGAAGATGTCCCCAGCAGGCTGTCAGAATCCGAACTACTTTGCCAAGGGGATACTTTGAAGAAATTCCTCGTTGGTGGGGTATGACTCAAGGGCATTGAGCAGCGAGGTCATCGCGTCTTTGGGTTTGCGGTCTACAAGGCCCCGTCGAATGGTGGCAAGGCGCTTAATATCGTCAGGGTCATACAATCTTTCCTCCTTTCGGGTCCCGCTGGTGGCCACGTTGATGGCCGGAAAAATTCTTGCTTCGGCAAGCCCGCGATCGAGAACGATTTCGCTGTTGCCGGTGCCCTTGAATTCTTCGAAGATAAGCTGATCCATGCGTGACCCAGTGTCTATTAGGGCTGTGGCGATGATGGTGACGGATCCGCCGTCTTCAATGTTGCGCGCAAGCCCGAAGAAGCGGCGAGGGATCTCCAAGGCCCCTGCATCCAAACCACCGGACAGTGTTCGACCTCTGCCCCTGCCCTTAAGGTTGAAGACCCTGCCCATGCGCGTCAGACTGTCAACAAGCACCACTATATCGCGGCCACACTCAAGCTCGGTACGCACATGAGCAAGCATCAGTTCAGCCAATCTCACGTGTTCGTCGATGCTGCGATCGCTGGAACTGGCAATGACTTCTGCGTCTACGGCGCGACGGAAGTAAGTGACTTCTTCGGGCCGCTCATCGATGAGTAGTACGAGAATGCGCGTTTGAGGATCACCGGCGTGGATGGCCCTGGCAATTTGCTCCAGCAGAGTGGTTTTTCCGGCCTTGGGAGGTGAAACAATCAAGCCCCGGGTGCCCTTGCCGATGGGCGCCACGAGATCAACGACGCGCATACTCATCTCCCCTGTGGCGGCAAGTTGGAACCTCTCGCATGGATCGATGGCAATAAGATGGGTGTAAAGGGTTCGTCTTCTGAACTGTTCAGAGGTGAAACCGCAGACCGATTCAACGGTGGCCAGTTGCGGTGCCTTTTTGTCCTTCCTCACTGAACCCGTGACACTGGCGCCTTGGACGAGATTGTTTTCTCTCACGAGCCTGGCCGATACCACAATTTCATTGGAACCGGGGCCAAACGGCCGCAACAGGTCACATAGTACACCACCACTTTTCCTTAATTTCAGTACGCCGCTAGCTCTGTCCGGCATAAAAACGAATCTCCCCGCAAATGACAAAGGTCGAGCACAACCTCGCACATGGACTTTCCATAAATTTCAGGCAATTGAACGCTTGTTAGGGTAAGTTCTCAATAAGTTGGTATTTGCCCCATCGCCCTGCCCTCTCCCCCACAGGCGGAGAGCATTTGGATGAGGGGGATCACGCGAACCTCAGATTTTTTTGATAAGTTACTTGGTAAGGTAGATAATTACATGAGACGGCAGGATTTGTCAAATCCTTAGGCAGACTTCTATTATGCCATGAGAGTCGACACGCCATTTCGGGCCAAGGCCCGGTTCAAAGTCGGGTTGCGCGCAAGCATGAAAATCCCCCCAGCCCCCTTTAATAAAGGGGGAGTTTGAAGTACCCCCCTTTGGAAA
>JADFWI010000489.1 GCA_015222985.1 Pseudomonadota bacterium
ACCCATCTCGGGTGTAGCGTCAACGTAACGCCCAAGGAGCTAATTTGCCCGTGCCACGGCAGCATTTTCGGCCGTGGCGGAGAGGTTTTCAAAGGGCCCGCAAATCGTCCGTTGGAACAGCTTGCAGTAGAAGAACGCGGTGAATTCATAGTCGTGCTGAGCTGAGGCAGTTTTGTTCAAAGACTTTTTGGAACACATTTTCCCCAGGTTTATTCTTGAGGAAAACCTCAGGATAACGTACACCTTTTGCCTCGGCGGGCTTGCTTTTACGGCATTTATGCTGCTGGCTGTTTCCGGGCTGCTTCTACTCTTTTATTATCAGCCGTGCCCTGAAAAAGCCTTCGAGTCGATCCTGTTTCTGGAAACTTCCGTTTCAGGAGGCCGATTTGTCAGGAGCCTCCACCGGCTGACTTCCCACGCTTTCCTTGTGCTTATTTTCCTCCATACCTTGCGGGTTATTCTCACCGGGGCCTATAGAAAACCGCGGGAGCTTAACTGGGTTATCGGTTTTGTCATCCTCTGCTCTGCTGTTTTTGAAGCCTATACGGGTTATCTGCTCCCGATGGATCAACTTGCCTTCTGGGGAACCCACACTGGCATGGAACTGATCAGTACGGCACCTTTCGGGGAAATGATACGAAATTTTTTAGTCCCTGACGAAGTTGGACTGCCATTGTCTCTGTTGCGCTTTTACACATTACACATTGCGGTTATCCCTTTGGCAATCGCGTTACTTTGTTTTTTGCATTTCTACCGAATTCGCCACGACAAAGGAGTGTTACCATACCTGTGAAAGGCTACATACGAAGTTCCCCATCTTTTTTCCGGCTCATAGCGATCTCCATGGGCTTGCTGGTCGCTCTTTTAGTGATTCTGGCGATCTTCATCCCGGCGCCACTCAAGGGGCCAGCCGATATCGCCAGCGTGCCGAATCCCATTAAATCTGCATGGTTTCTGCTGTGGACCCAGGAGCTGGTGAGTTATTCCAAGTACCTGGTCTACCCGATTATCTTCCTTGGGCTCTACTTTTTGTTACTCGCTTACCTGCCTGGTAGTCCTGAATGCAAAAAGGCAAGGTGGCTGCAGAAAGATCAGTTGCTGATCAATATCGTGACAGTGATGATCTTTTTTGCGATTCTTGTGTTGACGGTTGTCGCCATGTTTTTCAGGGGTGAAAATTGGGCATTCGTTTTCAATTTATAATCAACAGATTTCACAGATTTTCATCGGTTATTAAGTTAAATTCCCCGAAGCTTGCTTCGTTTATATCGTGAAAATTAGATGCGCGATACCCCGTAGCTTGCTGCGGGGCACTTCATCCATCCTTGCCGGTGTTTTTTTCTTGCAGAGCGCTGTTGCCCTGGCCGGCGGGTCTGGTTGTCTGAAATGCCATGAGCCCCATTATGAGGAAAAAGGGACGTGTGTAGGCTGCCACAGGGGCAACCCCAGGACGGACAGGGTCTCGATTGCCCATTACGACCTGATTCCGGCCAAATATGCGGACTTTACGATGGAAGGCAGCCTGGTGGTGAAGCGGGGCGGGGCGCTTGTTAAGACTTCCGGTTGCAGGAGATGCCATGTTACGGGCGGGAAGGGGAACCACCTTGCCACCAATCTTGACAGGGTACTCGGTGCCGCCAGGCCGCAAAAGCTTTTCGATGCCATAAAGACACCAGTTCTCTTCATGCCCGATTTTTGTTTCAAAGAAATGCACATACTAGAGCTAGTCAACGCCATCCTGGCAGAGGCCACCCGGACTGAACCGGAAGCTGGAGAAATACCGCTAGTGATTCATTTTGAAGATGAAAAACGGGCTGAAGAGAGCGTTTTTGTGAAGCACTGCGGTTTTTGCCACAAGGCGCTGACGACCCGGTTCGGGGGGCTGGGGAAAGGAGATATAGGTCCGAATCTCTCAGGGCTCTTTTCAGAATATTATCCGGACACTTACGGCGACAAGGAGCAGTGGTCTTCCAAGCGCCTAAAAAAATGGCTGGAAAATCCAAGACAAATCAGCAAGAACGCGCAAATGGCGCCCGTAAAATTAACGTCAGATGAGTTCTCCAGCTTGTTAGAAATATTGGCGGCGTTCACAGGTTCAGGGTTCACCGTTCAGAAGTCAGAGTTCAGAAGTCAGACCCCCGACCTCTGATCTCTGACCTCTATTCTTTTAGCTCAACCCTGAACTTTTGAACCCGTGAACGGTTACGAAATATTGGCGGCACGGACCTTCACCAGGAATGCCAAAAGGCCTCGCAAGAACAAGGTATAGAAAAGGTTATTGACACATCATCGGCTTATTGTCATATTTTGGCGTATCAAAAGCAACTTTAGGTCTGTCTGAGTTTTCAACAGCAGACCTCTACAGGGGGAGGAAAAAAGGGATGGCTGTACCATCGTTGGAAGAATTGTTAGAGCGCGTAAAGGCGTCTTCTGAAAAGGGAAACCTTTGTAGTCAGATTGTCGTAGATGTGGGTCTTGATCACCTTGGTGAGCGGAAACCCGATGTCGTAAAAGCCGCTGGCGGACTGGCGGGCGCGCAGGGATTCGTGGAAGTGACCTGTGGCGCCTTGACAGCGGCGGGCGTACTCATCGCAAGCGCTGCCGTAGACCGAATGGAGCGAGACCAGATGTATATGCTCATCCAAGAGCTGGAAGAGCGATTCAACCAGGATATCGCATCCTCTTATTCCGGCAACCGATGTGGTGATTTCCTGGATGCAGATCCCAATAAGCTTCCCACAGAGGTTTGTCCGCCGATCATTGCGGGTGCGACAAAAATTGCACTGGAACTATTGGAAGAAAACGGGATTCACGGGTAAGGAGAATTTATGAGATTGTCAAAATCAGTTTTGATGTTCGCCTGTTTTGGATTGCCGTTCATGATGCTATGTCAAGACGCAAATGCAGATCCAGGAAAAAACAAGGCAAAGACCATTGACGAACTGGCAGCAAGATATGACGTGAGCACCTGTAAGGAATGCCACGAGGAAATCTATGAAGAATGGGAAAAGTCCGCCCATTCCAAATCCATGTTTGGAATCGGCGCCAGAACGGCTGCCACCATAGGGACCACCATTACAAAAGGCCTGATG
>JADFWI010000082.1 GCA_015222985.1 Pseudomonadota bacterium
CTAGAATCCAAGTGCATCGCGAAAAAACTGCGGAACAGGTATGAGTTTCCCCTGCAGATCGGTAAACACCCAGGTCACATCAGCCCTGGCAAGCAGAGTCAGATCTGGTTCCTTCAGGATTTCCTGAGAAAAAATACCTTTCATCTTGTTGTGATCTTTCAGATACGTACGAACAACCAGTCGATCTCCCTCGCGTGCCGGGGCCTTATAGTCGATTTCGATACGCCGGACAACGATTATGGCCCCCATCTGCTTCAACTTGGCCAGGGAAAATCCATTTTTTTCCAGGACTGCCATACGTCCATATTCCAGATAGTTCAGGTATACCGCATTGTTCACGTGCCCGTAGGAATCACATTCATAGGTTCTTACCGTGAGATAAGCCTCGACTATGTCTTGTTCTTTCAAGATAGACCCTCAACCTCCTTTCGTATTTTACGGCCCTTGCCTCGTAAAAAGGCGCGGTAGTCCTGCCTTGTTTTAAAAAAACTTTTCCTCCACTTCCTTGAGGGAAGGAATGCCTGCCCGTCCTCCAAGCTTAAGGCTCACCATGGCGGCTGCCCAAGCTCCAAGATCAAGGCTTTTTTTAACATCCCACCCTTTAACCACGCCGTAGCAAAGGCCTGCATGAAACGCATCTCCGCAGCCTGTGGTATCTACGGCCTCCACAGGATATGCAGGACGCTCGATGACCTGACCTTCTACCAGGGCCACATAACCCCTGGCGCCCAATGTGACGCCAGTGACCCGTGGGCCTAATTCTGCAAGTTTGTAACAGGCATCGACAGGTTTGTCATTACCAATAAGGGATTTTGCGAAGTTTTCAGATACCACAAAATAGTCGCTAAATGGGACAATGTCCAGAATGCCTTGTCGGAGGGTCCCCGCATCCACCACGACCGGCACACCTGCGTCTTTGGCCGCCTTGCAGGCGGCAATGGATGCCTCGACAAAAAGCCCGTCTGTAAGGACGACTCTTGCCTGGCTGATGATGTTGAAGTCCAGCTCTTCAGGCTTCAGAGGGGGACCGGTCGGCCTTCGCCAGAAGATGGTTCGTCTTCCCACCCCGGGTTCTGCCACAATAAAGGCAAACTGGGACTCAGAGCCGTCCCTCACAAGGATGCCGCCAGTATCTATGTCTTCTTCGTCCAGAAACGTTCTGATCATGCTACCGAACAGATCGTCTCCCAGAACCCCTGCAAAGGCACAAGAAAGGTCCCACCTGGCAAGGGCAACCAGGGCCGTGGCCGCAGGCCCTCCACCCTCGATGACCAGATTCGAAAACTCACACTTTGTGTCAGGTGAGGGATAGGCCTCTATCTTCCCCAGGTAGTCCAATGGGCACTGTCCAAGACCATATACTTCAAGGGACCGTTTTGTCATATCCTTCACACCGCTTATATTTCCCCAAAGTGTTCAAGGGGAAGGATGTCTACGCCGGACCGTATTATTCAACCAACTCAATTGCTGTGTCAAGTCGCCGCCCAAAACATTCCATTGCCCTCATCCTTTCCAAGGGGCCTTACCTTTGCAGGCTTGCGGCTTCATTCCCACGCAGAGTAGGTTCTCAATAACCTGTGGGATGAAGGCCTTTTCTGCAAGGCAATATCTCGGTTATTGGCATAGCACAGAAAGCTAACCCATTGACATAAAAAATAGTTTTTGTTATCGTACTCAAGATTTTGCTGCGACCTGTCAGCTCAAAATAATGGAAAGAGACAGGATTCGGATAATCTTCTAATGCTGCCGCCGTTGAGATTGGAGGTGACGGTGTCGAACAATGCATCTGTTTCAGACTCCATCGAAAAGCGGATGATGATGGGTTATTCAACGCAAGAGGGAAACGGAGAGATAAATGAGGTAATGCTATGAAGAGAAGTCTGGGCTATCTAACCCCGGTTGAAAAAAAAATCTTGCAATCTTTTATCGAAGAATTGAAGCGTAACTTGGGCAATGAGATTGTGAATATGGTCCTCTTTGGTTCAAGAGTGAGAGGGGACTTCAACGAGGAATCAGACATAGACATATTCATTCTAGTGAGGGAAAGGACCATGGGTATTAGAGAAAAGATAGGTGATGTAACCGCAGACTATATCTTTGATTATGATATACCTTTGTCGCCAGTGGTTTATGATCTATTTGAGTATCAGAAAAACAAAGAGCTGCAATCTTTCTTCTTAGAAAATGTGGAAAGGGAGGGCATTGCATTATGAGCAGAGTGGAGCTGGCTAGATATAGAATGGAAAAGACAGAAGAGTTTCTGGAAGACGCTGAAGATGCCCTTGAGAGAAGGCGCCTCATGCTTGCCGTAAATAGAGCTTACTACACCATGTTCACCTCAGCCAAGGCGCTTCTTGCATTGGAAGAAAAAGATTCCAGCAAGCATTCAGGAGTAATTTCGCTGTTTAATCAATGGATAGTAAAGCCAGGATATTTCTCACGAGAAATCAGCCGGTTTTTTGTAAAAGCAAAAGATCTAAGAGAAGATGCAGATTATGCCGATTTTGTCAAAATAACCGAAGAAGATGCCCGGATTCAGGTTGAAAGGGCATCGAAATTCTTTGAGGAGGCAAAAAAGAGCTTGGAAGAAATAATCAAGTTGCAGAATACGCAGTCAGAATCTTTAGACAGCCCATGACTGAAAGCCTGGCCAACCAAGCAACCCGTTTCGCGAAAAAGGTCTTACCGGATACGATGCCTGCTATGCGGGATTAGCAAGAGATGACAAAGGAAGATGGCTTACCAGTGACCAAAAAGCGCGCAAGCGTTTGGCCAGAGACCGCATATCCCATGCGCTGACAAAGGGTTTGCCAAAAAACCGGTTATGAACTGCAACGTTGCAATGTTTGAGCAAGGGATGTTGATGGAATACGGTAGCTCAACCTGTCCAAAGACCTATCCGGAGGAATGAAATGAAACTTAACCAGGACCAAGAAATATTGCCGCAGTTTTGCTGTAACTATTTTGTCCCGATTTTTGTGCTTCTAATAATTTCAGATGATTATGAGAACTTTAGACAGATGAGGTTTCAATATAAGCACTTTTTAATAAAAACCGGAAACTAATATTGA
>JADFWI010000490.1 GCA_015222985.1 Pseudomonadota bacterium
CCCTTATTGTACGTGCTGTCAAGCATTTGGCAAGCTTGGGTTACAAACATGGAACTATTGGAAACTACCAATACATTTGGAAAGAATTTACTCAATTCACTCTGGAAAATTCGAACGAGAAAACGTTTTCGACAGACCTTATCCTTCAATTTCTTAATAGTTGCGGAATCTCAGGCAAGTTTGAAACAAACATGACATTTCGTCAACGTCACATCAGGAACGTAATGCACGCACTCACAGATTTTGCCCTGCATGGATGCTTTCAGCGCCGCAGTCATGTTGTTGAAAAGACAAAACTATCTGATAGTATGGGAGAAAATCTATCCGGGTACGAACGATTCTGCAGGGAACAATTGTGGAGTCCCTTGGGGACCGTACGTTCCCGTAAGCGAGATGTCACCAGGTTTCTCCATTATCTCGACTCTCACGACATAACATCAGTCAAGGAAATTCAGGTATCAACACTTTCTCGGTTTGTGACATCATGTGCGCACTTGAAGCCAGCGACCCTTGCTCGTTTGACCTCCTCTATTCGGTCGTTTCTACGTTACCTTCATATGACGGGGAGCATCGATAGCAATCTGGTCGAACATGTGCCCAAAATCCGTGTTCGATGGGGCGAGCATATTCCTTCGGTATGGAAAAGTGAAGACATTGACGCTCTTCTGGCCGCCGTTGATCGAAACTCACCGTGCGGAAAGAGAGACTACGCAATCTTGCTCCTGGCCGTCAGGCTGGGAATGCGCGTGAGCGACATCCGCAACCTGCGTTTTGAAAACCTTTTGTGGGAACAGGCGCGTATTGAAATTAACCAAACCAAAAACATTGAGCCTTTGGCTCTACCGTTAACAGAGGAGGTTGGCAATGCTCTGATTGATTACCTGCGCTATGGACGTCCTGAAAGCCAGCGGCGAGAGATATTTTTAAGGGCGAATGCACCTTTCGAGCCGTTTGGTCAAGATAACAACCTGTACTACATCATCACGCGGTATCGTCAAAGGGCGGCTATCAGACTTCCAGTACAAAATCGAAAAGGTATGCATTCATTACGTCATACTTTGGCAAGTCGTCTTTTAGAGGCAGACATACCGTTAGAAACAATCTCCGGAATTATGGGACACATTTCTATGGATACGACGCGGATCTATACAAAGGTCAACATCGAGGCTCTCCAAAGTGTAGCCATTGATCCAGAGGAGGTGACCCATGCATGAAAACAAGATCAAAATCCAGTGCCATAGTCCGCTATCAGAATTGATGGAAAAATTCATCCATGAAAAGCAAGTCTATGGCTACAGATACATAAGAGAGAGTCATGAGCTTCTTCGGCTGGATCGTTTTCTATGCAAAATTGGTTTGCAATCCCTTGAATTGCCTCGGAATGTCGTCGATAAATGGACATCAAAACGGGTTTATGAAAAACCGAGCAACCAGAAATTGAGAATAATCAGAATTAGACAATTTGCTCTATACTTACGTCGACAAGGAATCGATGCCTACGTGCCTGAAACCACAAAGGCGGCGGTCAAAGGTAGAGGATTTACGCCTTACATATTTAGCCATCAGCAGGTAGAAGATATTTTGGAGGCAGCGGACACTACCCAGCCGGACAGCCGCTCTCCCATGCGCCATCTGATTATGCCAGAGATTTTCCGATTGCTCTATTGCTGTGGCATGCGGGTCAGTGAAGTGCTTCACTTAAATTTCTCTGACGTGAATCTCGACGCCGGCATACTGACCATTCGCAAAAGCAAGTTCAACAAAGATCGTCTGGTGCCCCTGGCCCCCACAATGACCGCACGTCTGAGAAAATACGCATCTGTCTTGGGCGAAGCGTCGGTCTTTTTCCCAAAAACTGGTGGAAAACCCTACAACAAAGGAACCGTTTATTATTTTTTTCGTCAATTGCTGTGGAAGTGCCGCATCTCTCATGGCGGTAGAGGAAAAGGACCTCGCCTTCATGACCTTCGTCATTCTTTTGCAGTCCATAGACTTGAGAGGTGGTACCGGCAAGGCGCAGATTTGGGCGTAAAGTTGCCCCTCTTGGCAGCCTATATGGGTCATAAAAATCTCGTCAGCACCCAATTTTATCTGCAGATTACACCGGAGATTTTTCCGGACATCGTCAATCGGTTTGAACAATTTGCAGGGCATGTCATCCCAAGGAGGTTGGAGCAATGAAGCCAACTGATTTTGCCATTCGGTTGACAAACTTTCTTGGTGAATACCTGTCTGCTCAGAAAAATGTCAGCTCGAATACCATAAAAGCCTATCGCGATGCTTTCACGTTGTTATTGCGTTATTGCCGGGACCATTTAGCGATTTCGCCGGAGAATTTAACGCTTGACACACTAAACGCATCACTGGTTCTAAGCTTTCTCAACTACATTGAAAATGGGGGGAATTGCATCCGTACTCGAAATCACCGGTTGTCGGTTCTACATGCCTTTTTTCGGTATCTCCAAACCGAAGAACCGGGTCGGATTGCACAATGCCAGCAGATCTTGGCTATCCCTCTTAAACGCTGCTCCCGGCCAAAAGTGGATTATCTCACCACTGATGAGTTGGCCGAAATTCTTGACAAACCCAACCTGTCAACCAAATGGGGAAGGCGCGACGCAGCCTTGCTCAGTCTGCTTTATGACACTGGGGCAAGGGTTCAGGAAGTGGTTGATCTATCGGTCCGAGACGTTCGACTCAATCCTCCTGCTCAAATCTGTTTGACCGGAAAAGGACGAAAAACTCGGGTCGTACCTCTTATGTCCGCTACGGTCAATCTACTGGCCCAGTATATGAACGAGTATCGCCTGGATCGACCAGAATGCATAGATTCACCGATGTTTTTTAATCGGCGAGGAGAAAAACTTTCTCGGTCAGGTGTTCGGTACTTATTGGAAAAATATACGACGGATGCACGAAAAACCAAACCAGGGCTACTTAAAAATATCAGCCCGCATACCATGCGTCATTCGAAAGCTATGCATTTGCTTCAGGCCGGTAATCCGGCGACAGTCATTCAGTCGATCCTTGGCCATGTTGACAGCCGAAGCACGGATATCTATGCTAGAGCCGACATGGAAATGAAACGTCATGCCCTCCAGAAAGCTGCCGAAATGGCTCCCACAGTAAATTTGCCATCATGGCGGGAAAATAAGGGGCTTATGGAATGGCTCAGTTCATTATAGGTTGATTGTTTTGGAATATTATGTGGAGTTATCGATAAAAATGTATTGTGAAAACAGTATATTCTGTCATTGACTCCACATAATAAGTGACAGCACATAATGTAAGTATCATATTGTTTGGGTACCCAAATACCGACGAAAGATGCTTTATGGTAAAGTTAGACGTAGGTTTGGTGAGATTATTAG
>JADFWI010000491.1 GCA_015222985.1 Pseudomonadota bacterium
ATAATTGTTATCTGTTTCATGGATTACCCTCTTAAAATGTGCATGCCTTGCTCCTGACAGGATGGTTTCCGTTCTGTTGGGAGATCGAAGATTCCATTATTTCAAAGCCAAACCCATCGTGCGATGGGGACGGAAAGCACCGGCTCTTAACATTTCATGCTGACCCTCATATAAGGCAAATCTCCATTTGAAAAAGACAGTCTCGCTGCTGAGAGCGACATTGTTAAAATCACCTACATTGAAACTCGGCTTTTTTTGCCGAAAAGCCTTAAGATTGCTTATTCATGTTTTCCATATATGCTATTCCTCATGGGATTCTGGAAATCTTGAAAAGACTTATAATAAAGAAAAAAGGGAGGTAAAATTAATACTAAAGAAGAGATTTTAAGAAAGTTATAACATTCTACGCCTTTGAACTTTTACGCCATAAGGGGGTGATGTTCATGTTAGAGTTTTATTCCAGTAGTACAGGAGTCGTAAACTCCAAGAGAGCCATTACGGAATGTCTCGAAAATGCGCTTGAAGGGGAAAATAAACTGGATTGTGATCTTATCATATTATACACGTCCATTGGTCATAACTTTAAGGATATTCTAAGCGAGGCTCGCAGGCTCTCTCCCAATGCGCAGATAGTCGGTTGTACCGGTGCCGGAATAATTGGGAGAGACGGTCCAAATGAATCAATGAAGGCTTTGGCTATCATGGCAATAAAGGGCGAGAAAAATGAATTCACAGTTGTAAGCAAGGATAGCATTACAAGTTCCACTTCGTTCGAAGTTTCAGCTCAACTGGCGCAGGAACTTAAGAACAAGAATCCAAACATTAATATGATCCATTTTCTGCCATCCGGCCTTGACTTTGCTGGGGACAAAGCCCTTGAAGGTATCGAATCCGTTTTTGGCCCCGAGATTCCGATATTTGGATCTACCTCCGGTGACAACATGAAACTTATAAGCAACTTTCAGTTCATTGGAGACAGGATATTGGAGAAAGGTGCCGTAGCAGTCGGATTTGCAGATCCCACACTTGAAGTTATCACACAGGCCACCCATGGATTCAATGTCATAGGAGAGCCATTTGAGGTTACCCGTTCGGAGTTGAATCGTATATTCGAGCTGGAAAGCCAGCCGGCCTGGAGATTTTTAACTGATAGACTAGGTGTACCGGAAACAGCAACATTGCCGGAGAGCGGTCCTGTTGGATGGCTCGCACGGGAGTTGCCCGAGGAGTTACATAATGAATACGGTAACACACATATTCTTTTCGCGGCTTTAAAGAAAGATGTGGATGGCAGCATATATATGCCCCCTGTTATTCCGGCGGGGACGAAACTCTGGAATACCGAACGAGATGAAGACAGAATGTTCAAAGATCTTGATAAAATGGTTGAGCAACTTATTGAACGTTGTGGGGGTCGAAAACCTTACGCAGTGTTTCACGCAGACTGTGCGGCCAGGGGAAGGTGGAGCTTCAACCGAGTTCTCAAGGATGAAATTGTTAGCAGAATGCAGTACCCCCTTATCCAGGATGAGGATGTGCCGTGGCTGGGAATGTATGGCTTTGGTGAGTTTGCCAGGCTTGGGGGACGAAATCAATTTCATATGTTCACGACATCGCTTTTTGTCATTCTCAAGAAGGCCGGATAAACATAATGAACGTGCCTGTCATTATCTCTGTTAAAACCATCATAACATTGAAAAACGCAGAGTTCTTACATGAGCGAAGAAAAATTAACCTACAATGAACTTAAAGCTGGATATGAGGTTCTCCAGAAACAGGCAACTCGCTCTTTAATTATTAAACAGGAGCTTATCCATGCCAAAGATAGCCTTGATCGTGATCTGAACCGCTTTAGGACAATTCAGACATATTGTAAAAAGGCTATCCATGCAGGGAGTTTTGAGGAGTTTGCCGAGATAACCGTTGAGTCAATCATTGAAACCTTTGAGCTTGAATGCAGTGCCCTGCTTACATATGACAAGACGAAAAATAGCCTAAAGGTAGAGGCAGCATTCGGTTTTGAGGAGTTGGCGGCCGGCTATCCATTGGATATAGATTGGCTGGGAGCCAAGGGCTTTTTGAAGGGAGATAGTGCCTTTATCGAAAAAATTGCCCCCGATACACATCCCTGGGGTTACCTGGGGCTATGCCAAGTGATTTTGTGTCCTTATGACGACAGCAAAGATGATCTACAGGGATTTTTGTTAGGTGGCAGGACTGAAAGAAATCAAGCCTACTATAATGAAATAACGCAAGAAATGATTCCATCCTTCATGGTTTTTACTCAAGAGATGAGCATATTGCTTCAAAATCTTAGATCAAAAGAATATCTCGAGAAAACAGTTCAGGAACGGACTAAGGAGTTAAAGACAACAAATGTGGAATTAAAAAAGACTAATGAGGACCTTCAGCAAGAGATCACCATGCGGACACAGACGGAGGAGAAACTTCGTTTAGCAGAACAAGAAGCAACCGAACTTTCTGAGTTCCTGAAAAAGATGTTTGGCCGCTACCTCTCGACCGAGGTGATGGACTCGCTCCTCGAGAACCCTTCGGCGCTGGAACTGGGTGGCGAGCGACGGAATGTCACCATAATGATGAGTGATCTGCGGGGTTTTACATCCCTTTCCGAGCGCCTTGAGCCCGAGCAGGTCGTCAAAATGCTCAACGGCTACCTTGAGGTCATGGTGGATGTGATCCATCAATACAACGGTACCATCAATGAGATCATTGGCGATTCGCTCCTTGTCATCTTTGGTGCGCCGCAAGAGATCCAGGACCGAGCGCAACATGCCATCGCCTGCGCCCTTTCCATGGAAAACGCCATGGCCAAAGTAAATAAAGAGAACCGAAAGGCGGGCCTGCCCGAACTGGAGATGGGTATTGGTCTCCACGACACCGAGGTAATCGTAGGCAACATCGGCTCGAGCAAACGGATCAAGTACTCGGTGGTCGGCCGCGGCGTGAACATGGCCAGCCGGATCGAGTCTTACACCGTTGGTGGTCAGATCCTCATTTCCGAATCCGTGCGTAAGGAGGCGGGTGAGGTCTTGCGCATTGACGCCCAGCGTGAGGTGCTTCCCAAAGGATCAGAAACGCCTCTAAGGATTTATGAGGTTGGCGGTATCGCCGGCCGCTACAACCTCGCACTGGAGGACAAGGACTTGGCGCTGGTCACCCTCAGGCAAAAGCTCCTGCTGCGGTACACGATACTTGAAGGTAAACACGTCGGCAAGAAAGGTCTGGAGGGCCTCCTGGTTAGACTTTCGAAAAAATGCGCTGAGATTGCCTTCGAGGAGCCAGTTGAGCTGCTGACCAACCTCAAGATGAACTTGGGAGATGTGTATGAGGAGCTGGCAGTCAAGGACTTCTACGCGAAAGTGATCGAGCGCTCGGGGAAAGATGGACACAGCTACTTGGTCCGGTTTACCTCCGTCCCGCCCGAGGTCGTTTCCTATTTACAGGCACACCAACAATACGGCACAAAGCCATGAAGGATTTGAAAAGGGGAAAGACCTGTTTTCGGGAGGTTATTCAAATGGAGAATCACCTCAAAATGTGTCTACCCACTTCCTAACAGGACTTTTTCTGTTCTGTCGGGAGCCTAAAGTAACATCTTCTGGATCAAGCCGTTACTTTCATTGCCGAAATCCTTCCACGAGGCATCAACAATGAAATGCCCGAAATGTCAAACTGAAAATCTTGATGAAAGGAAGTTTTGCCATGAGTGCGGAGCAAAGCTCCTTTTAATGTGTCCCCAATGCGGCTCTGAAAACCTTCCCAGCG
>JADFWI010000492.1 GCA_015222985.1 Pseudomonadota bacterium
TACATAAATCATCTGTCTTTGAACTCTGGAAAGAGGCGGGACGGCCTATTGATGTGAGGATTGAAGGGGCCAGCATGCTGCCGCTGATCAGGCCCGGAGATACTGTTTCCTTGTGCCTGATTAATGGAGATGAGCTTAAAACAGGTGAGCTTATTGCCTTTCGACAGGATGGAGGCCTGATAGTCCACAGGTTCATCAAGCAACGGAAGATTAACAAATCTCTGTGGTTTTGCCAGAAAGGAGACAATCTCTCAGGCTGGTCCTGGATTTCGGAAGACGACGTGCTTGGAAGGGTGGAATCAATCAGGGGCCGGGGTAAGGTTATATATTTGAACACCCGGCCATGGACATGGATTAACCGGGTCATGGGGATTTCATGGCTTTTGTGGATAAGTTTTGTTGAGAAAGTCCGTTTATCCAAGGCCTATGCCGTGGTTGGCCGGCCTTTGCCGATCCCGGGCGGGTTGGCCGGCTGCATGGGCAGGGCGCTGAACAGCGCTTATGGATATATTGTAATTAAAGCTATAGGAAGTATCAAGACATGATGATTGATGAGAGACAACAAAAAAAAGGTAAAGGCACAAAAGAAAAAGGGCAAACCACAATGCCGGAGTATATTCCCCCCCAAATTATTACCTATACCAGTGACGAGATCTTGGAGCAGATCGGCCCGGCCATGGCGTGCAGTCCGACACCGTGCTCAACATCTCCTTAAGGTTTTGGAGATCGAAAATTGTCATTTTTCACATATTCTCCTTGTGAAACCGGGAGAGAAGGCGGGGATGCCCATATCCTGTTTCATGCCACTGAATCTAAGTGGGTGAAGGTGAATGATACAGGCCTGGAAATTGCCCAATACCTGGATGAGGGGGCGTCTCTTGATGATGTGACGCGACGTCTGGGTGCAGAATACGGCATATCCGCCGAGGCAGCAAAGTATGATGTCTTATCTGTCTCTGAACAATTATCCATGCATCATTTTCTTGACGGCAACGCACGGGAAAGGCCCTCAAGATTTCCCACTCTGAATTCGATCTTTCTTCATCTTACAAGCCGTTGCAACCTATCCTGTCCTCATTGTTACACATCCTGGTCACAAAATGAGGTAAACAAGGACCTGCCGGGGCCATTGGCGTTTCGCATGATAGACGAACTGGCAAATCATGGCGGAAATTCCGTCACCCTGAGCGGCGGAGAGCCATTGCTGCATCCTGAGATCAGGAAGATCCTCAAGCACGCTGGTCCAAAGGTAGAGATTCGACTCCTGACCAACGGGACCCTTATTAACAGGGCATGGGCGGATTTTTTGGCTGATATGAATATCTTTATCCAGATCAGCATTGATGGCTCAACAAAGGAGATCCACGACAGTATCAGAGGAAAGGGCACATTTGAAAAGAGCCTCAAGGCCCTTGAATATCTTCAGGAAGCAGGACTGAGAGAGAGAATTAATTTCTCAACCACCGTCATGAATCAAAACCTTCATGATCTGCCAAGGATCATTTCACTGGCCGAAAGGCTCGATGTGCCATTAGTCCGGTTTTTGCCTCTTCGCAGGAAGGGGAAGGCAAGAAAGGAGTGGGAAGCCATCGGCTCGGGATTAACCATAAGGGACTCCGAACACTTTTATGAACATACTTTCCGTTTACAGAAAAATGGGGGGTCAGGGGTTGATATTAGTTGCGGCCTAAGTGGTTTTCTCCTGAAGATGCCCGAAGAATTTGAAGAGGATGACATATGGTGCCCGGTGGGAAGGCGGTTGGTAATTGATGTCAACGGCGACGCTTATCCCTGTGTTTTGATGATGGAGGACGAGTTCCGGTTAGGAAATGCTTTTGATGACAGCCTGGCCAATATGATTCAATCGGATGCCATGATCGCTGTTTGCCAAGCCCTTGCCGAGCGAAGGAACAAGATCAAGAAGTGCTCGGTGTGCAACTGGCGAAACCTGTGCCAGGCCGGTTGCATGGGCCAGGCCCTTGATAATAAAGGCACGATATGGGATACGGATGATTTCTGTGATTACCGGAGCAGGGCGTATAAAGAAGCGTTTGGTAGAGTATTGAAGATTGACGATTGAAAATTGAGGAATTGAGGAATTTTGGGATTGAAGGTCATCAATAGACAATCAACAATCAACAATCATCAATTATTCTACCGTATCCTGGACCTTGACGTATGCCTGGAGTCTGATTCAAGGGAATGCCTGGAGACTTTTGACAGGGATTATGGCTGGTTTAAAACGCTGTCAACAAACGGCAAAAAACGGCTGAGTATCTCCGCCCGGCTAAACGATCTGAAAGACCCTTTTGTCCGAATAACCAAAACCAACAATCTTCAATCTTCAATCTTCAATTTTCAATCCCTGCGGGGTCATCCCAGCCCCATGTCATGCGCCTTGCAACGGGTTCTCAGGACAATATTTACCGAGATAGAGGATTTTATGGTGCTCCACGCCGGAGTCGTGGAAAGGAACGGAAAGGCCGTGATCTTGGCCGGTCCCCCAGGGGCCGGGAAAACCACTTTGGTGCTCGCACTTCTGAAGGATGGATACGGCTTCTTTTCCGATGACTTTTGTCCTATTCATAAAGTGACAAGACGTGTTCACCCTTTTCCCCGCAGCGTGTGGGTGGCGGATGATGGTCCGAACAAAGGAGATGAGACCGGGCGAAAGGGTAAATCGTGTATAAGACCGGGTAAACTCCCATCCGGAGTCTCCAGCAAACCCTGTATGCCGAAATGCCTTGTATGCCTTGATCCGGGCCGGAATGCCGATTCATTCTGCGAACTGGAAGTCGGCGTTAAGAGGGAGGGGGAAAAAGGGCTTGGAATAGACCTGCAGGGGATAAAAAATCTTCAATTTTCAATCGTCAATGGTCAATCATCAGATTGGCGTATCCGGTATCCCGCAGGGCAGGGACTTACGCCAAAGATCAGGGAACTGCTGGCACGGCATGAACAGCATATATGGAACGTGTATAGGGTGGACAGGATTCATCCGGATTTTGAAAAAGACCCGGTCTTGACTCCGATTGCCACCCATGAGGCTGCCTTTCGTTTGTTAAGAGATCTGAAACAGGGACCGGGATTTTTTCAAAACGGGGATACTCGCCGGTATGCTCCGGGTGAATTATTTATGGAGTTGAACAGGCTCCTGGAAGGCGTTCCGTGTTATCAACTCTTAGCAGGGAGGCTGGATGGGCTGGTGGGGGTGATTGAAGAATTGACGATTGGATGGGGGATTATGTAATTATGATTAAGACAATTCTCAGATACACAACAGCCTTGGGGTTAATGTTTTTTGTGGGGATGTGGTCTTCAGGATTGACCTGGGCAGGGAAACAGGATGTCAGGATTATTTCCATGAATGATGGTGAAATGATCCTGGAGCTTACGCTGCCGCAGTTTGAGATGGAGACAG
This sequence comes from Pseudomonadota bacterium, assembly GCA_015222985.1. Classification (GTDB taxonomy): domain Bacteria; phylum Desulfobacterota; class Desulfobacteria; order Desulfobacterales. Next base: position 3,422 of record JADFWI010000492.1, read on the forward strand.
TACAGGGTCCGGATGACACGTATCAAAAGATCCTTTTGCACGGATGGGCGAAGACCTCCCGGGTAGGTTACCCCGAACTTCCATTAAACGCCATGTTGTTGCAGGTACCGGAAGAAGGAGCGATAGAGGTCCAGGTCCTTGAAGGTGTACATGAAACTATACAGGATTGTCAGATCTATCCGGTCCCTAGGCTGGGTCTGTCGGACAGAGGAGAACCGACTACGGAATTTGTCAAGGATGCGGATGCCTATAATGCCTCAGAGTTTTTCCCGAAGGGACTGGCTACGATCGGTTCGCGGTCTGTTTTGCGCGGCACGCCTGCTGCCCGCCTCGATATATACCCGTTCCAATGGAATGCGATGA
>JADFWI010000493.1 GCA_015222985.1 Pseudomonadota bacterium
ATATGTGTGATATTCCGAGGATTATTTTTTGAGCATAACGCAGAGATTGGGCAAAAAGACCATTTATGGATGGACACTAACTAACTTGCAGATGAAAAAGGAATCAGATCATTGAATGTTACTGTAGGTATAGCTGATATGAAGGTGAGTGATGATCCGGCTGCTACCCTGATTACCCATTCGTTGGGTTCGTGTATTGGTGTGGCTATCTATGACCCAGTGGCCAAGGTGGGCGGCATGGTCCATTACATGCTTCCTGAATCCAAGCTGGACAGTAATAAAGCCAAGAACCAGCCTTTGATGTTTGCCGATACGGGGATCCCGCTCCTGTTTAAGGCGTGTTACAAGTTGGGAGCCGAGAAGCGGCGGATAATCTCGAAAGTGGCGGGCGGGTCTCAGATTATGGACTCTTCAGGGGTGTTCAACATCGGGAAACGCAACTATGCGGCCCTCAGAAAGATCTTTTGGCGCAACAACGTGCTTGTTGATGCTGAAGATGTGGGGGGTACTTCGAACAGAACGATGCGGCTTAACATTGCCACAGGGGAACTGGCCTTAAAGGTTTCCGGCAAGGGAGAAATGATGCTGTGAAGGATGTTGAGGAAATAATAAAATCGATCGAAAAGCTTCCGCCCTTTCCCATTGTGGCCAGCCAGGCCCTGAAGATCCTGGATGATCCCGGCGCATCGGTTGGCGACGTTATCTCCGTGGTCCAGTATGATCAGGCAATCACGGCAAACGTGTTGAAGATGTGCAATTCGGCCTATTACGGGCTTGCAAGAAAGGTACACTCCCTCCGGGAAGGGTTGGTGCTGCTGGGCAATACGCAGTTGAAGGAAATCATCCTGGCAAGCACGGTTGTCAAATTCTTTCAACCGGAAAACAAAGGGTATGATCTCGCCAAGGGGGAACTGTGGAAACACGCTGTGGCAACAGGGATTATCTCCAGGGTTATTTCCCGCCGCGTCAGTGAGTCCGAGCCCCCGTCCTTGTTTACAGCAGCGCTCCTGCACGACATAGGCAAAGCAGTGCTCAACAGTTTTGTGGATAGATACTTTGAGGAGATCATAGCCCTGGTGGATACAGGAGATTATTCCTTTTTGGAAGCCGAAAGCAAGATGCTGGGCATTAATCATGCGGAACTTGGGGAAAAGATTGCTAAATCGTGGGATTTTCCCGAAGATATTGTTCAGTCAATACGCCTGCACCACAGGCCTGAGGAGGCTTCGGCAGGGGATGTGATCACGCCGATCGTCTATCTTGCCAACGTCATAACTCTATCCATGGGCATTGGCATAGGCCGTGACGGGCTGTCTTACCGTGGAAAACAGGAAGTCATGAAACGTTACGGTCTGAAACCAAAAGACCTGCAGGCGATTATTATAGATTTCTACGATGAGTACAACAAGGTCCAGGATGTTTTGAAGCTGGCTTAGGAGTTATGCCGGTTTAGCCGGTTGGCCAGTTGAGCCCGTTCAACGGTTTGCGAGTTAACTGGTGAAACAGGGTAAACAAAAACGCTCAAAGCTGAAAGCAACGGAACCTCAGAACTGAAAGCTCAACGGGAAACAGCCTAATGTGGCAACCAATGACAAATGACAAGTGACGAATAACCAACGGCTCAACGGCCACTTTTTTATACCTGAAACTGGAAGGTGATTTATGGCGTTTAATGTCCTAATTGTTGATGACTCATCATCCATGCGAAGCATCATCAAGAAGACTCTGCAGATGTCTGGCTTCGATGTCGGCGAGATTCTTGAGGCTGGTAACGGCAAGGAGGCATTGGCTGTCCTTGAGAAGGAATGGGCTGACGTGATCTTGACTGACGTTCACATGCCCGAGATGGATGGTCTCGAGTTCTTGAAGGTCCTGAACAAGCAAGATGTTGTGTCAACAACGCCTGTTGTGGTTGTGACCACAGAGGGTCGAGAAGAGCGACTGGATGAGCTTCGGGGCCTCGGCGCAAGGGCCTGTATCAGGAAACCCTTCAGGCCGGAAGAGATTAAGAAGATCTTGGCGGACGCGCTCGGCATAGATGAAAAAGCAATCACAGAGAAGGAAGATCTTGACGGGTGTGATTTCTGAGATTCGCATTACGGGTTAGGGGTTTTCTGATGAATGACATCAAGGTTATGATTGTGGATGACTCGGCCATTGTCCGAAAGGTTTTTGCGGAAGAACTTTCCAAGGAACGTGGAATCGAAGTTGTTGGCACGGCCCCTGATCCTTATGTTGCCAGGGATAAGATTGTCAAGTTGAAACCGGATGTGGTGACCCTGGACATAGAGATGCCCCGGATGGACGGCATTACTTTTCTGAAAAAATTGATGAAGTATTACCCCCTTCCCGTCATTATCGTGAGCTCACTGACACCCAAGGGGGGAAAACTTGCCCTGGAGGCAATCGAGAGTGGCGCCGTTGAGGTGTTGTCAAAGCCGGGAGCCGCATATTCGGTCGGAGACATGAAGCGGCAACTGGCAGACAAGATAAGGGCTGCAGCCAGTGTACGGGTTTCTCGACAGATCGACGATAGCGCAGTTCAGGGCTCGACAGTTGAAATTTCCAGCCGTGCGCTCAAAGAGACGACTAACAAGGTTATTGCAATAGGGGCTTCCACCGGTGGCACCGAAGCCCTGAAGAAGGTTTTGTGCCGGTTTCCTCCCACGATCCCGGGCGTGGTGGTCGTGCAGCATATGCCGGCGAATTTCACAACGGCCTTTGCAGCGAGGCTGAACGATCTGAGCGCCATAGAAGTGAAAGAGGCTGCTGATGGAGACGCAGTGCTGCCCGGACGGGCGCTGATTGCCCCCGGGAATTTCCACATGCTCCTGAGGCGCAGCGGGGCCCGATACTATGTGTGTGTGAAGACCGGGCCCATGGTATGCCATCAGAGGCCAGCCGTCGATGTGCTTTTCAAGTCAACTGCCCAATACGCGGGAGCCAATGCGGTGGGTGTCATCCTGACCGGGATGGGCTCGGACGGCGCCCGCGGCATGGTGAAAATGCGAGAGGCCGGGGCAAGGACCATCGGCCAGGATGAGGCTTCCTGTGTGGTTTATGGCATGCCGAAAGAGGCTGTCAAGATGGGCGCAGTGGAGATAGTCGCTCCATTGGATCGCATTGCGCAAGAGACGATAAATGTTCTTTAGTGCTTCAAATTTCCGGTTTGTCGAGGTTATGCGTCCAGGAGAGACCTCATGGACTTAAACATGAACGTATTGGTGGTTGACGATTTTGCTACCATGCGGCGGATCATAAAGAACGTTTTGAAACAGATCGGATTTACCAAGATACTGGAGGCCGACGA
>JADFWI010000083.1 GCA_015222985.1 Pseudomonadota bacterium
CGGGAGCAGATTGCCGAAAAATTTCGTTCTGAGGGCAAAGGGGAAGCGCGCAAGATCGAAGGTGACAAGGAAAAAGAGTTAAAGCGGGTCAATTCGGGGGCGTACAAAAAGGCCCAGGAGATTATGGGTAAGGCCGACGCCACAGCCACTAAGATTTATGCAGATGCCTATGGATTGGATCCTGGTTTCTATTCCTTTGTGAAAACCCTTGAGATTTACGGACAGACTCTGGATAAGGAGAGTTCGCTGGTTCTTTCCACGGATAGTGAATTTTTCCAATATTTGAAGGGATATGGCGGAAAGAGGTAGGGTGTCCTGAGCAAGGCTGAAATTCAGCACGCCTTTCAGATACAAAAGAGGCGCCACCTTTTTTCATGTGGCGCCTCTTTTTGGTAAAGAAGCATGTGATGTAATGTTCATCATTTCTTCCTTCGTTGATGACGGGTACGAGCCAATAGCTTCTTGTGTTTATGCTTGCGCATCTTTTTTTTTCGTTTCTTGATAACACTCCCCACTGCATCACCTCCATTCTCTACCGATTTTTTTGCTCCGGCTGATTTCTAGTATATTGGGCATCACATGTCCAGCTTTTTTCGTAGTCGTGGTCGCAAGAGTGTGATAAACAGAAAAAGACCAAGCGGACTTGCAATAGGGAACAGCCTTTCATGACAAATCACGTGAAAACGTGACAAATCAGGTGAAAATGGATTCCAAAGAAGCTCTGCAGGTTTTTGGGAAAGAAGAGCTGGCAGTCGTCAACGAAGCAGTTGCCATGGCCGAAGAGTTGACCAGCAATGCTTACAAGATGTCTTTTCCTGAATGGCGGCGGCGGCGTTACGATATCAAAACATTGGCCGATCTGTCTCCGGAAGAAATCGTGCACGGGCCTTTTGCGCAAATCATCAGATATGTGGGGGTGAAAGCAGAGACTCTCCTTGGTTCATCGAAGTATGACTTCTATAAGATATGCCTTCAGGATCACCGTATCCTTCCGACCGTGAATGAGTTTCCGGATCTCCACTTGTTCCCGTTTGCCCTGTACATCGTCAGCCATGAATTAATCCATGTCATTAGGTTTACGAACTTCTTGCAGGCCTTTGAGGCTTCGCCGGAAGAGAAAATGGCAGAAGAAGCTAGAGTTCATGAAGAGACCCGGGCGATCCTGGAACCCGCTTCTATCGACGGAATGCAAGCTGTGCTTGAATTTTACAGGGCCTGGCAAGGACCTTTGGAGGATGTCAAGGACGTGTAGAAAGACGATTTTCCCACTTGACAAATTGTCATTGTTAGTTATGTTTAGCCAGTGTATATATTTGGAGAGGTGTCACGATGCCCATTTACGAATATGAATGTAAGAAATGCGGGAGGATGGCGGAGATCTGGCAGAAGTTTTCGGATCCCCCATTGAGTACGTGCAAACACTGTTCCGGCGAGCTTCATAAACTCATCTCGCAAAGCACTTTCCATCTCAAGGGTACTGGTTGGTACGTGACTGATTATGCGAACAAGGGCGGGAGTTGTTCCGCTTCTTCAGCGGGGAAAGCCAATAAGACGTCAGAGGCAAAAGCCAAGAAAACAGACACAAAGCCAGCTCCTTCAAAGGATGGGGAATGAGCCGGCTCATACCAAGGGCGCCAGCGGCCCCGGTTTCAAAAAATGCCAGAAAAAAGGAGGGTCTGTAAGAGCTTGTACATGGCTTTCCGACCTCCTGTTACAGCACGGTAGTGTAACGGAAGTGAGCCTGTAACAGAAGCCAGCCAAAGATTAGCCAGAAACTGCCCCTGCAAACCTCTCGTTTAAGGCAAGAAAAATTTTTCTTATCCCCTTTACAAGATCAAGTCCATGATTATATTTGCGAATATGTTTCCGGAAGTGTCGTGCCCTAAATTTGTTCCTGTACAATTCCGCTTTGATACCCCGCAGCTTGCTGCGGGGAGATTCATTTTTTGTGAAAGGGGGTGGCATTTGTATCGCTGGAGTTAGAAAGGATTACCGAAAGAGGAAAGAAACAGAGTTGATTTTTTTTAAAAAGGAGATTGAGCACTATGAAGATTAGACCTTTGCAAGATCGAATACTCGTAAAGCGCCTGGAAGAAGAGGATAGGACCAAAGGAGGCATTATCATACCTGACTCAGCCAAGGAAAAGCCCTCTGAAGGTCTGGTTATTTCAGTGGGCAAGGGCAAGGTCCTGGAAGACGGTACCCAGAGATCTCTGGACGTGAAAAAGGATGACCGTATACTCTTTAGCAAATATGCCGGTACGGACATAAAGATCGAGGGTGAAGAATATCTCATTATGCGTGAGGATGATGTGCTGGGTGTCATTGAAAAATAGACTGATATTGCCAGCAACAAAAATTCTAAGGAGGATACAATAATATGCCTGCAAAAGAGATCAAATACGATATCAAAGCTCGGGAGGCCGTCCTGGCGGGGATTAACACGTTGGCCAATGCGGTCAAGATTACCCTGGGCCCTAAAGGTAGGAACGCAATTTTGGAGAAATCGTGGGGCGCTCCCACCATTACCAAAGACGGCGTGACAGTAGCCAAGGAAATCGAGCTTGAGGACAAGTTTGAGAACATGGGCGCCCAGATGGTCAAGGAGGTCGCCAGCAAGACCAGTGA
>JADFWI010000494.1 GCA_015222985.1 Pseudomonadota bacterium
AGTCCGCCGTCCTTTGACTGTAAAAAGGCTGGAATCGTCCAGTCTCTCCCGCTGACCTGACTCCAGAAAACACCACGGTATTGCAGCTCCGCCAACGGCTGAAGAAGGGGATCACAACTTTCTATAGCCCGAAGTTCCTGGCGACTGACACCAGGCAGGTAAACGACCGGAATTACCTCTCCAGTCCAGTCCGCATCGGGCAAGGTCTTGGCGATCATACACTTAAGCCAGATTGCAGGTCCGGTTCTTGTACTGGGGTTATATTCCCCAAGTATTAAAAAATGGGGCAAAATTCTTAAAAGAACCGGAGTCAGTGAACTCCATTGGCCCTCCTTATCAGGCCATAAAATAGCTGCGGGAGCGACCTGAACATCCCTATTAAAGGAGGCTGCCCTGTTCAGAGATTCTATGACTGCATCCAGAACCGTTTTGCCGTCAGATATGTTTTCCGGTATGTTCATCAAACTGTCTTGCCTAATACTTACCCATGTTTATTCAACCCGATGAACCCAATAGCCGGGTTCTCTGCTCAAGTGCATTACAGCTACGATAAAAATACTTTCGCGCCTAATCTTGTAAATGACACCGTATGGAAACCTGTCAAGCAAATATCTTCTAAAGCCTTTTGATAAAACCGGCCACGTATCGGGCAACTCGAGTATGAGATCAAATGCAGAGTCCAGTTCGTTTATGAAATCCTCTCCCAGGCCAGTAGACCTTGACTCATACCAGTTGTATCCGTCTCTAATTTCCTGTGAGATATCAGGATGAAACTCGATCTCAGGCATAAATTATCCTCTGATCTTTTGTTTTATAGATTCCCAGGATACCGGTTTAACACTGCCGTTTTCCAGTTCTGTCAGTCTTTTCTGTGCCAGTTTAATCCATTGAGCATCAACATTTTCATCTGCGGGTTTATCCAGGCTGGAAATCAAACAATGAGCAATCCTCGCTTTTTCAACCGGGCTCATTGATAATGCCTCATTTAGTATAAAGTCGGCTTTTGTAGTCATTTAAGATCCTCCAATTTAATATTCTTTCTTTTTTGCGCCTGCATCTTTTCATCCAGGGTTAGATGTCGGTCATTGATTCGCTCTTCTCCCCAGGGAGATCCTGGAGGATTCTTGCCCCTGTCTTTTCCCCATTTGATTTTAGGCTTTTTCCTGAAGATATTCGCCTCCATGAACGGCCGGATATTGAGCCTGACCCCGTCGTTCAAATCCGGGTTCCAGCCCACAGGCTGCGCCTCAATCGGTTTCCAGCGGACAAATATATCGTAAGGCGTTTCGCCTTCAAGAATCAGTTGAAGTTTTTTTTGCAAGCCTTGTGCGGCTGCCAGCCGATCTCCGGCCGCGGACTCACCGTTCTGATGTGCAGCTTTTTGCCGACTGATCCAATCACCAAGGTATGTATAGGTCAGTGTTTCCAGCCTGGCTTTATCCAGCTTATGATAATTCACCAGCACGCCAAACCCGTCCTTGCGCCCGTCCCAGATGTGCCAGATAAAGGGGCGCTGATGAAACAGCTTGCAGTGCTGCTCAAAAAAACCGTCTTTCAGCCAGCCCTCAAGGCCTTTGTTGCCATAGCCGGCATCTATAAGAAGATCTTCCAGTTTTTGAGGAGACCATTTGTCACCATATGCAGCGGCAAGCATCTCCTGAATTCGGGTTAGTGCAGTCTGTTCACCACGGACAGCGGGGATGCAGACAATGCCGTCGTCGTCGGTATACGGCAGTAACGCTTCGCACTTCTTTACCCACGAGCGCTGATCGTCGGACAGTTCCATCTCCGAGTCCGGTTCGGCGGGCCAACGGTATCCGAGAAGGCGGGCTATTGCTACTTGGAGCGAGTGGTCTGATTTGGCGGGGTGGCCGTGGAATATCCATTGAGTTGGGTCGTTGGAATAGGGTTTAGGCAGGCCGTTAGGATATTTTTCAGCGGCGACTTTTTGCCAGTGGGCGAGGTCGAAAGGGACTTTGACCAGGGTGGCGTTAGTAATATTCAACTTTTGGTCTATTCGACGGACTTCCTCGTGATACTCTTCAGTTTGACAGTAGGTCCAGATAGGCAATACCAGGGACTGATTTTTGGGATAGATTACTGCAATGTTGGAATCAAATGTTTCTCCTGTGTACAGCGATATAGGAAGGCTCCCCATCTGACTGATACTCACTCCTTTATGTCCCCAAGCCCTATTCCCCCTTTGATCACTATCATGGAGTTTTTCCCGTCGTATCCACGATTCCTCTCGCAAATGACCATTTTCCTTGTCGTAGTAAAGAATTTGTTCTAGCCCACCAAACGGCTTGTGCTCTGTCACAGTGGTCTGCTGAAATGTCCATAAATCTGATCTATCCGAATGCTCCCAAAATTTCCTCTGAAACCGAGGAGAATCACCATTTAGAACTCCTGCAAAGCACTCTGCGTATTTTTCCAACCTCGGCAAATCAGGTACTTCTTCCAACGCCACCCGGGCATCCGGGTTCTCCAACTGCTTTTGTTGCTTCACACTCTTGATTTCAACTATAACAAGCTGTTCGGCCTTTTCTTTTGCGGTGCGCGGAGCGGAGACATCAAGCCCAGATATAGTAGAAGAGTTTTTCAGGCTCTTGTCTTTCGTAAAAAGCGGCTGGAAGCCGCTTCTACTTTGGTCATGGCTGAGGCTAAGCAGGATGGCTTTTACCACTTCGCCACTTATGGTCTCAAACGCCCCCGGCCCCAACCTCGCAATCAAATGCCACGTATCGTTTATCAGCAGTTTTTTCCGGAATTTCTTATAGGTGGTCAGAAAGAGCCAGTTCTGAGGAAGAACGACACTGCAAGTTCCGCCCTTAACACAAAACTCCAGGCAGCGATCGAGAAAAACAGTGGCCAGATCGTTCTTGGCTTCCTTGTAACTCTTTATGCAGAACTCTTTCAGCGCTTGGCTCTGCTTGCCCCGCGCCAGATACGGCACGTTGGTGATGACCCAGTGATATTTCGTCGCCAGCAATTGCGCAGTCTTAGCCAGCCCATGGGCCACCACGCCCATTTCGTGTTTTTCGTCAGTCTGCTCCTGTGTAAGTGCCTGTTCGAGCATTTGCGAAAGTTTGCTCCACTCCACAATCTTAACTGCATCGCTGCTAGCCGGATTCAACAAACTTCCCAATACCGGCGCATCCTTGAACTGGTCATACATCCAGTCCAGCGCGATACGCATGTTGTGTTTGTCCAATCCAAGCTCTTTCCATTCCTCCTTTGCAACACTGACCGAAAGCCCTGAACAGGCGAGATTGAGTTCAGGCAGTTGACGGTATCCATCCGCATCAGGATACCGCCAGGCCGTGAGCGCCAAGGCAAAAGCCGCAAGCTCCACACAACGCTGGTCGATCTCCAAGCCATGAAGGTTGTCGCGCAACACAGCATCCACGGCCTCACGCGCCGGGAGCCCTTCCAGTTCCATACGCATGGGCGCAAGCATCAGCAGCGCAGCCACCAAAAAATGTCCCGACCCACAACAGGGATCAAGGGTTTTCAGTTCACTCAAATGTTTAGGCCAGCCGTCAAAGATACCGGCAGCAGGCGTCCATTTCCCATCATCGCCCTTGACAAAGCGCAGGTATTCCAGCGGCACGCCCGGTAGTGACGCCTTCTTTCTTAACTCCTCTTCGCTTCCCGCATTTTCCAAATCATCTTCGGAAAGTCTTCGCGCCGCCCACCAGGCCCCCAAAGAATTGTCCAGCAGAAAGCTGACCATATAAGGCTCGGTAAAAAGCTGAGTAACCGCAGGCAGCTCATC
>JADFWI010000495.1 GCA_015222985.1 Pseudomonadota bacterium
TCCGCCGAAGGCGGATTCGATGTTCGACGTTCATCTTTCAAAACAATTCCGTACGGCATGAATGTAACCTGTGAACGGTTACGTTGACTTTTGCCAGACCCATTGTTATAGATCCATGCATGGAGACTGGAACCATTGTAGAATATGTTGATCGCAGAGAGATCATCTGCGCCGTTGTTTTGGGGCAGAAAAACAATAAGGTCCGATTGCTCACCGAGCATAACCGCGAGGTTAGCCACGGGGAAAAACGGCTTGCCCACATCGATGGTCAACGCCTTGACCCACAAATTGGCAGAGATGCCCTCGTGAGAAAACTTCACGCCACAGGTCTAAGAAGAAAGCAATTTCAGAATCAAATAGATGTCGAAGCGCTGTGGGATGTTCTTCACACTGAAGCCACATGGATCGACTTAAACACCATGGCACAATTCTGCTTTGATGGTGAGATCTCCAGCGACCATACATCAGCCGTGATGCGGGCGATGTTTGAAGACCGCCTCTATTTCAGATTTGACACTGATCGGTTTTTCCCAAACAGCCCCGAACAAGTGGCACGCATTGCAGCACAGGCTGCAGAAGACGCTAGAAAGTCCCACATTATTGAGGATGGAAGCCGGTGGATCCGACAGGCCATGGAAAGCGAGCGCCCCTCTGTCCCTCCTGACAAGGAAGAAGTCGTTGAGATACTGAAATCCTTCTATCTCTTTGCAAAAGACAGCCCTCACTACAAGACAGGCAGGGAGATTCTTACGCGCTCGGACCTGGAACCAAAGGATGGCCCATTTCAGCTCCTGGTCAAGTTGGGCGTCTGGGACGAGAATGAAAACCTAAACCTCCACAGATTCGGCATATCCGCCAGTTTTCCTCCCGCAGTAGTGGAGGCTTCGGAACATCTTATCTGTCAAGACATCAACATGAAGCCAGACATGGGGCGCAAGGATCTAACCCATCTTTCGACAATAACCATCGACGGCCAGGGGACCCTTGATTTTGACGATGCCATCAGCATTGAACCCAGAGAAGGCGGGCACCGGCTATGGATTCATATTGCGGATGTGAGCCATTTTTTGAAAAAGGGAAATGCAGTGGATGAAGAGGCAATGGCCCGTGCCAGCTCCATATACATGCCAGACAGGCGCATACCCATGCTTCCCCCTAGTTTGGCAGAAGGCCTCTGCAGTCTGAAAGAGGGGGAAGATCGTTTTGCCATAAGCATTATGGCAGACCTTGACGACTCGGCAAATGTGGTGGCGTTCAACGTATTTCCCAGTGTCATCCGTGTGAAGAGACAACTTACGTATTACAATGCCAATCTAATCGTACGAGAAGATCCGGAGCTTTCCATTATCTATGATCTTGCCCGAAAATTTCGCAAAATCCGGCTCAATGGCGACGCACTTCAGCTCATCTTGCCGGAGATGAACGTCTGGATAGACGATGATGGAGAGATCTCGGTTACACAGATAAACCGCGAAAGTCCCGGCCGCTTTATGGTCTCTGAATGTATGATCATGGCCAACTGGTTGGCAGCCCGGTTCTTTCGAGATCACGGACAGCCAACTATTTACAGATCACAATTGCCACCCCGGGACCGTCTCATTAACAAAAATGGAGGCTCACTATATCAGAACTGGATGCAACGGCGTTTCTTGAGCCGAGTTGTGCTGGGAGTTGACCCGGAACCCCATGCAGGCCTTGGACTCGATACGTACATCACCCTGACGTCTCCTCTGAGAAAATATCTTGACCTGGCAACACAACGTCAGATTAAGGGGCTTTTTGGTTTGGAGGACTTATACTCTGAGGAAGATCTCACATTCATCACCCAGGCTGTCAAGGAGTCCATGAGCTACATCACGGTTCTTCAGCAAGAACGAACGCGCTACTGGATACTCAAATACCTTGAGCGTCTCTCAGGAAACAGAGAAGAAGCCTTGGTCATTGAGAAACGCCGCCAGAAGTACGTGGTGCTCCTTACCAACTACATGATAGAGTCCTTTATTCCCCTGAACGCAGCCATTGACATCAAACCACAAGACACCATCATGGTGAAGATAGAACAAGTAAACGCAAGGTCCGACACCCTCACGGTTTCCCTGGTATAAGCAAGTCCTACTTCTTCCTTGCCTCAAACGCCATGGTCTCGTCATTCAGAAGACCAAGGTACTGGTCGTCTTTGCCAAACAAAAACCACGCCTGACCTACACTTAACGCGCTATGCCATTCAACGTCTTCTTCCATCTCAAGGACAACCTCTTCCGGTGTAACA
>JADFWI010000496.1 GCA_015222985.1 Pseudomonadota bacterium
AAGCTAAAGCGCCGCCGCTCCACCAGGCACTCCTAACCATAGGCGGCACCTCCATCACTAGTGCAGTGTCTTAAAAGTTCAGTAACTCCCGCTTCAGCGGGATTCGAAACTCAAAACAAAAGCGCGCTGTTATTGGTGTTTTCCGTTGACGCATACGGTTGACATCCTGCTCAACCAATGGCAAGTTTATGAAGTATTGGCAAGTTGTGTCTGGGTTGTAATGGACCCATACCAAACTCTTGTCATCTCTTCATTTTTTAAGACGCATCCCGGAGGGACGGAATGATCGATGATTCCTTCAAGAATCAGTGCATTTTTCATATCCTCGATGCATTGCGCGAGGGGCTTTCCCTCTTTTCCCAACCAAGCCGCGTAGCCATCATCTATGCGATAACGCCCGATGATCCTGTGCACATTTGTGACCCGCAAGACCTTCTTCGCGGACATGAGCCCAAGTTCAAAGAGATCTACCTTGATTCTAACGACTGGCGGACACATGCTATGAGCACCAAGGGTATGGAATTCCTTGGAGAGGTCCACCCAGAAAAGAACCTTCAACTCGCAGGGCTCATTTCTCACGGAGGAAGATCTAACTCCATTTTTTACCAGATGTGGTTTTCGGAGCATCATCCGGACATGTGTTCGATTGGCCCTACGGAACGGTGGTTCGAACACGCGGTCTGGCTCCTTTCGCAGGACTTTGTCAGTGAAAACATAGTGTGCCTCGGCACCTCGAGATACGTGCTTCAGGAATACGCAACCCACGCAGTACGCGACTGTATTGTTGATGAACGGATTGCCATGCTCGGATGGGATACCCAACTCCGGGTTTATCCTGTTCTTGATGCCGTCCTTGGTATTTCCAAAACCCTCGAAGAAGGAGCGTGGCCTCGGGGCGAGATGATCTTCGTTGAACCGGGCGCGCTTCACGAAATAGAATTTATCGCCCGCTTCCCGTATCTGGAACGCCCACGTCTGAAGAATTTCAAGCATGTAAGAAAGCTCCTTCTGGCAGTGGAAAATTCGAATCGCAAACTGGTTTCCGATGGAAAAGATGTCGTCGGTGTCGCAACGGGTCACATGCCAAAAGCCAGCATAATCGCAGAGTTCAGAAGCGGGCACGGTTTCATAAGATTAGACAAGAATCCCATATGCAGCTTTTCAAACGGGAATTTTCATTCATCCACGCATAAAGCCAAGTTGGTACAGGTAGAAGAGGCCTTGCTCGAATCCAAGATACACCCTTCGACCGGGCATCTCCTGTTTCAAATTGTTTCCAGAATCGTTCACAATGCAGAAGAGGAAAAGTTCGGGTGCACACTTGTCATTGACCTCAAGGACCAGCCCACAGAGATCTCCGGACAACGTCTGGACCAGCCCCTTGATCTCCAGCAGGAGAATTTACTTGAGTTGGCCGAATCGTTGGCAAAAATAGACGGCGCCCTGCACATAGGGGCTGATATGATGCTACATGGTTTTGCATTCCTTCTGGACGGTCATGCTGTCTCCGGTGAAAATAGGGCTCGAGGAGCCCGGTTCAATTCGGCCCTTCGATTTAGCGCCGAACACGACGACCTCATCATCGTGGTTGTCTCGGCTGACCGTCCCGTTTCCATCATTCAAGGCGGTGTAGATCTGACCGCTCGGTCCGAATGGAAACCGCTCTCAGGATCTGCCTTCTCTCCGCAAACGCTGGAAGAGTGGCTCAAAGGGTGAGTGCAGAGAGATGTAAATAATCTACCCTATAGTTGCATAAACAACATGGCAAAAGGTTGAAGAAAGCAACAATAGCCTTTTTTTGGAGTCTTTTTGAGTGATTTTGTGGAATGCACTGCGAGTGATATTCAGAAAACCAGATAAACAGCCATGTTGTTTACCCTTCGGGAAAGCCTATGTCGAAGATCCGCCGCAGGAGGGATACAGCATCTGCTGTGTTGCCTGTCCGCCGTACAAGACTTTGGCAGGCGGGTCAAGGGATCGGCGTAAACGACTATAGCCTCACCCTTGACGCCTTGCATCTGCAGCACCCTCGGCTTTTGCAACGTTAGGGTCTACCGAAAACAAGTTGGCGTGGAGATCAGTAAAACGAAATCATTTCTTGGTTCAAAAAAGGACAAATTGGGAGTACAATTCCGCTAAGAAGCCTAGCAAGATCTTTTTGGCAAGGAGGCTCAATATGGGAAAGAAGATATTGGTTGCTGTGGATGATTCACTACCGTCCACACGGGCAGCTAAGTATGCGGCCAGAGTGTCTTCATTTGCGAAGGGTATGACCTACACCCTATTTTTCGTGGAGGCCGTGATCCCTGAAACCCTGGTTGAAGAGGCCAAAACAGATCCTAAGGCCAAAGCTGACGTTGAAAGGCTCGATCGTCTTAACGCCGAATCTGCCAAGCGCATTCTGGACAACCACAAGGAGTTGATGTGCCGCGAGGGTGTGCCTGAAAACCACATCGAAACAGTTGCCCAGCGCAAACAGGCAGGTATGGCCAAGGATATCCTGAATCTGGCCCAGCAAGGCCTTTACGATGCTATCCTCATGGGACATGGGGACATCATGCGGAGCAGGGAT
>JADFWI010000497.1 GCA_015222985.1 Pseudomonadota bacterium
ACGGCTATTTCTGTTTCTTTTCAGCCCTTCGACTCCGCTCAGGGCCGTGAGCCTGTCAAACGGCCGTTTTGATAGTCGTAATGAAAATCTTAAATAATTCTTCTGTTTCCTGATTTTCCATTCAACATTCGATGTTGAACGTTCGATGTTCGATGTTCATCTTTTTGTAACCGTGAACGGCTACTGCAGCCTTTACGCAGCGATCTGCATTGCACTCGATTTTGAGCTGTGTTATCAGAGCAAAAAAAGGGGAAAGCACAATGACCTGGCAGCAAAATGTGGAAGATTTTGGCGAGGAGATCGAGCCTGGCTCCACATTCCGGTTTGAATGCCATCAGGGCCTGAGCTGTTTCGGCACATGTTGCGCAACAGACGTAACCCTCACTCCCTATGACATTGCCTGCATGCGGAGGCATCTGGACACGGACTCCCACCAGTTTCTCTCTGCTTATTGTGTAACCTGCGTGGATGCCCTCACCGGATTCCCCTCTGTCCTCCTCAAGCACAAGGAAGATAGCACGTGTATTTTTCTCAAGAGCCACGGATGCAATATCTACCAGAGCAGGCCAAGCTGTTGCAGAAACTATCCCTTGGCACGAGTGATAGAACATGATGACAAGAGTGGCAAAAGGCTGACCAGATATTATCTCCAGCGTCGCGCGGACTACTGTGAAGGCCTGGGCACGGGGCCCGAGTGGGCCATCGACGCCTACTGTGAGCAAAACGGGCTTGGGCCTTACGAAAAGGCAAATGACATCTTTTTGCAGATTCCCTTTGCCTTTGAGAGACTTCCATTCAGCTTGAAGCACGACAAGGAAGTGCAGACTATGATCTACCAGGCCGTCTTTGACTTTGACAATTTTTTTGAAAAATACGCACGATTCGGCCCGACTACGATCCCTGCGGATGACTATGAGATGCTTGCCACAGTTGCCAGTATTACTCTCAACCTGATCAAACGAACAGCCGATCTGAAGTCATAGAATCGCTCAGCGCTTCTATTCATACTTCGCCAGAATCTTCTGAATCGCAACGGCACATTCATCCTTGTTGTCATCCGGACAATCGATATCAAGGATTTGTTTCTCCAGATCGATTTTTTTGATTTTGGCCTGGAATTTCTCGGCCTCCCGCCTAACAAGCATGATAATCTTGTCATCCTGCTGATCCGCAATCGGCATAATTCACTCCCTTAACATGTTCATATGTTCAATCTTGATACACTTACTCATAACCACGTCAAGGCCGGCCTCTCTGGCCTTTTCCGCCGCCAGGTTGTGGACAATGCCCAACTGCATCCAGACCACCCTGGCCCCCATCTCTACGGCATGATCCACAATAGGAGGGACGGCTTCAGACCTCCTGAATATGTCTACTACGTCTACCGGGAAAGGGATAGCCTTGAGATTGGGATAGCACTTTTCACCCAGTATCTCCTTTTGGCCGGGATTAACCGGAACAATTCTGTAACCGTGGTCTTTGAGATATTTCCCCACCTTGTGGCTGTCTCTTTCCGGTTTGGGAGATAGACCCACAATAGCCACTGTTTTGTGGTTCTCAAGGATTGTCCTGATCTCTTGACACGGTGGATTGTATTGAGGCATCTCGCACGTTATCTCGGGCATTGTTGTCTCCTTGTTCTGCACCAAGAATAATCATAATAAATCGTGTATTTCAGGTCAAGTTGCGAAATCGCTACAGCGCTCGCAAAGACTCCGGTTTAAGAGAGATATTCCCCTTGAGGGCCTCGTCAATGAGGCTGATTGTTGCCTCCTTATCCCTGGGGAATCTTGCCTTGACGGGAAGGTAGTTTGAAGCATGGTTGGCATGAAATAGCCCTCTGGAAAGGACGGTGTGGGCCATCATGGTCTTGAGTTCCGTCAACATCTCCATGGAACTGATGAGCTTAAAGCGCCCTTCCAGGTAGTCCTGTCCCAGGGGCGTATTGGATAGCAGCATCAGGCTTAGAGCCCCCACATAGTTGGGGTCCATGGCGCTCAGCGCTTGGCCCGTGGTCTCGGCATGCAGGGCAGATCGTTCCCGACCTGCCAGGCCGAGTAGCACGGTCACGGAAAGCTTGATTCCGGCCTCAACGACTTTCTGGCCCATCTCTACTATGGTGTCTGCTCTTACGCCCTTTCGAATCTTCTTGAGTGTAACATCATCACCGCTCTCAAGGCCCATGTAGACAATGCCCAATCCGCTCTCGCGAAGCGCTATCAAGTCTTCCAATGCCTTGGTCCGGATGCTTTTTGCATTTCCGTAAATGCCGACCCGGGTGACCCATGGGAGACGCTCGCGGATGGTCTTCAGCAGCTTCATAAGCCTGGCCTGTGGCAGGATGAGGGCATCGCCGTCGGCGACAAAAACCCGGCGCTGGCGTCTGCAATAGGAGGCTGCAAACTCGATATCTCGTTCAACAACCGATTCCGGTTTGATTCTGAAGCGCACGCCCTTGTATGTGCCACAGAATGTGCATTTATTGTGGGAACACCCTGTGGTAACCTGAAGGATGATGCTATTTGCCTCGCTCGGAGGCCGGATGATTATCCCTTGATAGTCCATTTTCCCTTGACACCAGAAGCCCTTCTTAATACTTGGCAGGATATTATCACGATTGACACTCCACTGCAAATCACCCTGACGTTGCAAAAGTCGAGGATGCCGCAGATTCAAGGCGGCAAGAGTGAGGCTGTAGTCGGCTACGCCGAACTCTTGCCAACAAAGAAGATGCGGTATCCTCGGCTTTCCCGGAGGGTAAACAACTTGGCAATTTTTTTAATTCTCTGGATATCATTCGTAGTGGAGTCCACAGAATTGCTCGAAAAGGTCGCAAACGAAGACTGTTATTGCTTTTCATCACCCTTTGCCATGTTGTTTATGCAACTATAGGGATCACTCTCAGGAAGGGAGTACGGACTATGGCTGATAAAGATGTGACTTTCAGGATTGAAAAGGACACCATGGGTGAGGTGAAGGTCCCTGCGGAGGCCTATTACGGATCTCATACCCAGCGTGCGGTGGAGAACTTTCCTGTCGGCGGGATCAGATTTCCCGGAGAGTTCATCATGGCCCTTGGCCTCATCAAAAAATATGCGGCCCAGGTTAATGAGCAACAGGGCAATCTGGACCACGAGCTTGCCCGAGCAATCACTGAAGCTGCGGACGAAATCGCTACGGGAAAGCTGGACAGGCAATTTGTCATTGACATCTTTCAAACAGGCTCCGGCACCTCAACCAACATGAATGCCAACGAGGTCATTGCCACGAGGGCCAACGAGATCCTCACAGGCCAGAAAGACGCCAGGCATCCGGTCCATCCCAATGACCATGTCAACATGGGCCAGTCAAGCAACGACGTCATTCCCACTGCGATTCATGTTGCGGCCTTGACATCAATCACCGAGGACCTCATCCCAGCGCTCAAGATCCTTTACGAGTCACTTAAGGAAAAGTCGGCCACCCTTGACAGCATCGTCAAAATCGGACGCACGCATCTTCAAGATGCGGTCCCAATCCGGCTCGGTCAGGAATTCAGCGGCTATGCCCGGCAGATCGAACTGGGCATGCAAAGACTGGAAGGAACCAAACGATCCCTTGCGGAACTGGCCCTTGGCGGAACCGCCGTTGGCACAGGTCTCAATACCCCCCCGGAATTCGCCTCCCAGGTGATCGAATTGATTTCCCGGAAGACCGGGTGTCGGTTTCGAGAGGCGACAAATCACTTTGAGGCTCAGGCTGCCCAGGACGCGGCTATGGAGGCGAGTGGTGCGCTAAAGACTGTGGCCATTAGCCTGATGAAGATAGCAAACGACATCCGGTGGCTTTCATCCGGCCCCAGATGCGGACTCGGGGAGATCAACATCCCGGCCCTTCAGCCCGGGTCCTCAATCATGCCGGGCAAAGTAAACCCGGTCATTCCCGAATCCGTCACACAGGTTGCCGCCCAGGTGATTGGCAATGATGCAACAATCGCCATTGGCTGTCAGGCAGGCAATTTTGAGCTGAACGTCATGCTTCCCGTCATTGCGCATAA
>JADFWI010000498.1 GCA_015222985.1 Pseudomonadota bacterium
CATACTGGTTTAAATTTGGATGGAATTTGGCGTCACATAAACACCGTCAGCAATGGAAAGGCTATCAATATGAAGTCACAGACTAGCGAAACCGTCACCATCGGTTCACTGGAAATCATGCTGGCCCAGCCTGCAGAGTTGCCTTTGAAATGGGTGGGACAGAAGGAATTGATAAAACAGGTACTGGCCGCATGGATGGTCATTGACGAAAAGGATGCTCCTTTCAACCCCCGTCTCGTTGGAAAACCTGGCGTTGGCAAGACCACACTGGGATATGCTGCGGCCAAGCAGCTAAACAGGCAGATATATCTGTTTCAAGCTACCATGGACACTCGACCTGAGGACCTCATCATCACCCCTGTGATGGGGGGGGACGGCAAGGTGAAATACGCTGCCAGCTCTTTGGTTACAGCCATGATCAGGGGCGGTGTGTGTATCTTGGACGAAGGAAACCGGATGAGCGAAAAATCGTGGGCATCTCTTGCTCCTCTACTGGACGACAGGCGATATGTGGAGTCTATCATAACCGGTTTGACCATATCAGCCCACCCTGACTTCAGGTTTGTGGTCACGATTAACGAAGATGCTTCCACCTATGATATCCCGGAATATATCCACTCAAGGCTGCAGCCCCAGATATTTATCGATTTTCCGGACCGAGAAGACGAACTGCTGATCCTGAAGGAAAACCTCCCCTTTGCCGACGAGGACATCCTGAACTACATGGTCGATTTTCTCCAACGGACCCATATGGCAGACGAGGTCTATTCTGTGCGCGACGGAATCAATATGGCCAGGTACGCCCTTAAGATGATGCACGGAACTCGGATGACAAAAAAAGAAGCTCTTCACCTTGCGCTCCTCAATGTGCTTGGGGATGAGGCCCTTCGTTATCAAGAGTAAAAATGATCAATGAGCCCTTGAACCCATTCGGCCCCATCTATCCTGTCCCCATCGTCCATTACAGCATGGAGTTTGCCGATGCAGTACGGCACCTGTTTCAGCACGTAAGGCCCGAGGCTGTAGCCGTTGAACTGCCTCACTCCATACAGGCCGTAGTCCAGAAAGGCGTACAACGCCTCCCGGAGCTATCCGTGGCCCTGTACCAGAATATGCGAGGGGAAACCATCTATCTGCCGATCGAACCGACAGACCCTCTCGCAGAGGCCATCCGGTCCGGCCTTGAGGCCAACGTACCTGTCTACTTTGTGGACCTCGACCTGGATACGTATCCTTCACATCGTGATCATGTGCCTGACACCTATGCGGCCCACCGGTTAGGAATCAATGCCTACTACAGTATTTGCGCACAGGTGTTATTGCCGGCACAAGCAAAAGGCCCTGCTGACATCAGGCGGGAGGCCGGCATGGCCTACCGACTGCAAAAGCTTGCGGCCAAACATGACAAGATACTCTTTGTTTGCGGGCTGGCACATCTTGAAGGTGTGAGGGCGGCTTTTTTTCGTCCCCAGGCCGAGCCCCTTGAAAGGACAAAACGTACCGGGGTCAGCCTCTTTAATCTGCACCCGGAGGATCTGGCTGAAGTCATAACAGAATACCCCTTTTTGGCGTCCGTATATGAATACCGGAGACAAACACTTCCGCCGGAGCCTGAACTCTCAAAGTTTACGGTTCGAAAAAAACTCGGCGTTCTCACCCTGATGAGTGGAGGCAAGGAGACCTGTTCTGAAGAAGATGCCCTGGATGCGTCCATAAGATGGGCTGTGCATCATGTCAAACCGGGCGCTGTGGATCGCCAGTTGGCAACCCTCCGGCTCTTTGACGAAGCAGCGCGGCATTATCACCAGGATACAGGCGAGGAAGTCTACCGGTGGCAGAAACGGGCCTTTTTCCGTTTTTCGAGAAATTATGCCCTCCTGGAAAACAGGCTCCTCCCGGACTTCTATCAACTTCTTACTGCAGCCCGTGGATGTGTGGACGACAATTTCTGCTATGCCTTCTGGCGATTGGGCTCTTTTTACCCATGGCAAAAGGCCCAGTCTTCCGTTGCCACCATCCGTATGAGTGGAGAGATGCTTTGGCTGGGAACACGAAAGATTCACATCCGCAGAAGGCTTCCCAGGATCAAGCGTCGACCGGTGTATATCCCGAACAAACGCCGAATAAGGGAGCGCAGGCCCGGAGAATGGCTGGAGGGTTTTGAGGACCCTTATATCTGCTCATATCCGCCCGAGGACCTTGCCGTTGAGAATTACGGCAGCTTTCTTAAATCCAAGGGCTCATTTGTGCTGTCAGCCGATGATGCAGCCAGCGTGCCCTTTGAAGCCACTATTCTGGACGGCATTGACATGCGGGAGACAGCCCGCCACCTCAACGAAGGCCGTATCTACGTCAAGGAGTTCAAGAGGGTCAAAGGTGGCGTAGGGTCTATTGTTGTGATATTTGATGAAGACACGACAGGAGACAAATACCCCCACCTGATGACATGGCTCGGGGAACATGACCAGGAGTCGGACATGGCCTTTTATGCCACCAGCCCGGCCGAGCACATTGTCGGGCCCGGGATCTCAAGATGTATCTATGGGGGGTTTGTTATGACGTTTCCTCCTCTCAGACTCGCTGACGTCTGGGGGGACCCCGAGTATGATTGGGCGCGGACCAAGGCAGAGCGCCTCCTTCTGGCCGGCCTGGAATACAGCGTGGAAAAGCATGTGGTTTATGTGGCCAGGTCTGCGCCCAGGTCATTTATTAAACAGGTGGCAACCAGGTGGGGCAAACGTATCGTTTACATACCGATCGGCCAGCTTTCGCCCATTAAGTTGAAACAGATACGCACGCTTCACGTGCTGTCAGGCAAAGACAAACGAAAGATTGCCGGTGATTATATATGGTAAACTTGCAGACCCCGGCGAGAAAGGAAGGTCACTGATGGAGAAAAAAATCCTGCTGGCAGTCGACGATTCCATCCATTCAAAACATGCGATTCAGTATGCCGTCAGAATGTCGTCGGCTGTGAAAGATCTCACCTTCACCCTCTTTCATGTACAGCCTGCCATCTCACAGTTTCTCCTTGACGAGGCCAAGACCGACTTCAAAGCCAATGCCGAGCTGAAGAAAGCCATCCGAAAAAACACCGAGCACGCCCAGGGGGTCTTGGAGAAGTTCAAGGCCCAAATGGTCAGGATGGGAATTGACGGCAAACACATCGAGGTGGCCACCCAGCCGAAGCTGTTGGGGCTCGCCAAAGATGTTTTGGATCGCGCCCAGCAAGGGCTCTATGACGCAATTGCCGTAGGGAGAAGGGGACTTTCCCGCGTCCAGAAAACCTTTGTGGGGAGCGTTACTGCCAAACTGGTGGAGCATTCCACAACAACTCCCGTGTGGGTAATAGACGGCAATGTGACATCCACAAGGATCATGGTAGCCGTGGACGGCTCTGAAACCTCGCTTCGGGCCGTGGATCACCTGAGCTTCATGATTGGGGGAAATCCCAAGGTCAGATTAACCCTTTTTCATGTCGTACCGAGGCTCGGAGACTACTGCGTGATAGACTTTGATGAAAGAAAAACCGGCGTCGAGCAGGTCATTGCAAGAGGCGAACGGCGATGTATAGAGGATTTTTATGCTCATGCACGGAGAATACTTCAGGATGCCGGCATCCAGGATAAGCAGGTTGAGATCAGGACGGCTAAGCGCAAGAGGAACCCGGCCA
>JADFWI010000005.1 GCA_015222985.1 Pseudomonadota bacterium
CTGGGCATTGAGCGGGCCGTCGGGTGGATCTGCGGCCTCGAGCACGTGAGGGAAACCATCCCCTTCCCGAGGCTCCTTGATAGACTGTATCCATAATCGCAAATGAACTAAAATGCCTAAAGTTAGAAAAATTTGGTAATTCAGTAAGTTAGGAATTAAAGTCATACAGAATGCCTTCAATTCGTGATTCCTAAATTCGTAATTAACCGACGACTGTAGCTATAACTTTAGCTCATTTTAGGCACTCCTCTTAAGGTAAAACATGTCCGTTGACCGCACCAAACTCCTTCTAGACACCGTCAAAAGACTCCTCAGGCGAGACGCCACGGTCCATCTTCACAAAATTGTCAACAAAACCCACGCGGCAGACCTGGCTGTCGTCTTTCAGTTCTTGACACTCCGGGAGCAGGAGGCCCTCTTTGACCTCCTGGACGGCGTGGACCAGAAAGCCATGCTCTTCAGTGAATTGGAACAGGAAATATTCCAAAATCTGACCGAAAACATGCCTGCTGAAAAAATCGCGGAGATCCTGGAACAAACGCCTACCGACGACGCGGCCGATCTCCTGGGAAAACTCCCTGATGAGCGGGCCAAGGCCCTCCTTGACCTCATGGCAAAAGAGGACTCTGAAGAGGTGGAAGAGCTGCTCGGCTACGATACCGAAACCGCCGGCGGCATCATGGTCCCGGAATTCATTGCCCTAAAAGAAGAGACCACGGCTCGAGAGGCCATCGAGGCGCTGCAGAAAGAGTACGTTGATGTGGAGATGCCCTTTTATCTGTACGTGGTTGACGATCACGGCAATCTCGTGGGCGTCATCTCCTTACGGCAACTGGTCGTCGTGCGACCGGAAACCATGCTGAAATCAATCATGACCACAGATCTCGTTAGTGTCCAGACCGACATGGACCAGGAAGAGGTAGCCAGAATCGTTGCCCGTTACAATATCCTTGCAGTGCCTGTCGTGGACGAGAACAATAAACTTGTCGGCATCGTGACAGTGGATGACGTCATTGATATCATCCGCGAGGAGGCAACAGAGGACATCCTGAAAATGGCGGGAGCAGGTGAAGATCTGATAGAATCCCAGTCGCTCTTGAGGAGCACGAGAATCCGGCTTCCTTGGCTCATGGCCAGTTGGATTGGGGGCGTAATCGCCTTTTTTATCATCGGCCATTTCGAGAACAGCCTGAACAAGCTTATTTATCTTGCGGCCTTCATACCGATCATTATGGGCATGGGCGGGAATATCGGAACCCAGTCTTCTACCATCGTGGTTCGCGGCCTCGCCACGGGTGTGTTGGACATAAAGCAGATATGGAATGTCGTACTGAAAGAGCTTGTGACTGGAGCCATCCTCGGCTTTATTTACGGGCTTCTCCTTGGAATGGTCGTACACATCCGCTATGACATGTGGCTACTTGGAGTTACGGTGGGCCTTGCTGTCATAAGTTCCATGACTATTGCCGCTTTGGTCGGTTCGCTTGTACCCATGGTTTTTGCTCGCATCAATATCGACCCGGCTGTGGCCACGGGTCCCTTTGTGACTACCTCCATTGACATTCTGAGCGTTTTTTTCTACTTCCAGATCGCAACCCTGTTGCTCCACATATAGCCCTTATGCCGCACCTGTCTTCCCCTGCCATTATGCTCCGGGCAACCGAGCATGGTGACTATGACAAAATCATTACCTTCTTCACTCTCAAACGAGGAAAAGTCTCTCTAATAGCTAAGGGAGCCAAAAAGAGCGTCAAACGCTTTGCAGGGATTCTGGAACTCTTCTCGGTCTTGAACCTGGTGTGGACCTATGGTCGAGGCCGGGGGCTGCCTATATTGCAGGAAGCCTCGATAGTCCACCCTTTTGAGCAGATCCGAACCAACATCACCAAGACTGCCTATGCCAGCTACTGGTGCGAGTTGGTCTACCAGTGGATGGAGCAAGGCCAGAAACAGCCTTCTTTGTACAAGCTCCTTGAGCATGTGCTGGATCAACTCAACTCCGAGAGGCTGTCCCACGAGATCCTTCACATCGCATTTCAGCTTCACTTCATGCGCATAAGCGGCTTTAGACCTGGCCTCGACCATTGCGCCAACTGCCAGACACCCCTCGATAAATTTGAGCGCTCCTCCGTTGTTTTTAGTGTGAAGCAGGGAGGGATATTATGCGAAAAGTGTTTCCCCGGCAAACCAGGCCACATCTCCTTTTCCAAGGGAACGATCAAGCTCCTCCGCTGGGTTTTGAATGCGCCATTGGACAGACTCCACCGGCTCCGGTTCTCCGATCAGGCAATCGAAGAGAGTCATAAGATGCTTGAGGCGTTTGTGCCGTACCATCTCGGAAAGGAGACAAAAAGCCTGAGATTCCTCAAAGAACTCACTGCCAGATGATTCGATTGAGATCTTTACAAGTCCAGCGCTTCAGTGGTAAGAGATCTTTGATCTTGTTGATCCTGTTAATCCTGTCTAATGGCGTATGTAGAAGGAAACAACATGCTGACCTTTCAGAAACTCATCCAGGCCCTTGAAAAATTCTGGGCACGACACGGTTGCATC
>JADFWI010000499.1 GCA_015222985.1 Pseudomonadota bacterium
ATCTTCCTTGATCTTCTGTCCAAGAGTCTCTCCGTCCATTCCCGGCATCAGCATATTGACTATGGCAAGGTGAAAGGGGTTTCTCTTCGATGCGGCGTGGCGGAGCTTATCCAAGGCCTCTGAGCCGGTTGAGGCCTCATCAAATGCGCAGCCGCACAATTTCAACTGCTCTCGTAACACTTGACGGTTTATGGCATTGTCAGCCACTATCAGGATCTGTTTGTTTTGTATATCTCTGTGAACCCCGCATTCGGCTTCACGGCCTTCGGGCTGCTTTTCTAAGACCGCCGTGAACCAGAATGTAGATCCCGTACCCTCTTCGCTTTCCACGCCGATCCGGCCTCCCATCAGCTCGGCAAGCTGCTTTGAGATGGTCAGCCCCAACCCTGTGCCGCCGTACTTGCGGGTTATGGAGGCATCCAACTGTGAAAATGCCTCAAACAACGCATCCATCCGGTCTGCGGGAATCCCGATGCCGGTGTCCGACACACTGAAGCGCACGGTCACATGCGTATTGTCTTCTTCCTGCACACCGGCGTGGATCACCACTTCACCCTGTTTGGTAAACTTGATCGCATTGCCTGAAAGATTGACCAGTATCTGGCGCAATCGCCCGGGATCGCCCCGAACAAGGGCCGGAAGATCGTGATTGATCACACAGGCCAGTTCAAGCCCCTTGCTGTTGGCTGTGATTGCCAACGCGTCAGTCGCGTCTTCGAGCGTTGTTCTCAGATCAAAATCGAATATCTCAAGGTCGAGTTTTCCCGCCTCTATCTTCGAAAAATCAAGGATCTCGTTTATCACTCCGAGAAGGGCGTTGCCGCTGATGCGAACGATTTCGGCATATTCGCGCTGTTCCGCGGTTAATCCTTCGGTTTCCAACAACAGCCTTGTCATGCCGATCACCCCGTTCATGGGCGTCCGGATCTCGTGGCTCATGTTCGCCAGAAACTCGCTCTTGGCCTGGTTGGCGACCTCGGCCACAATGGTCATTTGGTTGGCCCGTTCGATGGCCAGCTCCAACTGTTGATTGCTTTCTGTCAGTTCTTGCTGCATTCGCTTCTGCTCGGTGATATCAATAAAGGCCTCAAGCAAGACCTCTTCCCTGTCAAGGGATACCGGCAATGCTGTTTTCAGGACCGGGATTTCCTGGCCATCATGACCAATAACCACCCTTTCGGAACTGTCAATCTTCTGGCCAAGATCCCATACCGGGCATTGGCCCTCCTGTGCCGGACACATCTTTTGATGACATATTTTCCCGACCACATCCTCCCTTGCGCTACCCATAATCCTTAAGGCTGCGTCATTTGCTCTGCGAATCTTTTTGTCTTTGCCTACAATAACAACGCCGAAAGGCATCCCCTCCAGAATTGTTTGCGTTGTTTTGAGCGTAGCGCTCAGGTCTTTTTCTGCCTGCCTGCGGTTTTTGATCTCGTGCTCCAGTTCCCTGTTCGTCTTAGCGAGCTTCTTGGTGCGCTCCTCAACCATCTCTTCGAGGCCTCCCTATGATTTATTTTCTCTTCCATGGCGTCAAATGTTCTGGCCAAGCTTCATATCAAAACCTCTATCCGTTCACAATTCTCCGTACAACCCATCCATCACTCTTTTCATGGACGCAAAGTCTTTCTCCTCTGCCTTTTGAAATGCCCCGGCCTCGAGATATACCTTGAAATGGCCACATTCCAAAGAGCACAGGTCTCATCCGGGAATGCCGGATATTGAGGCATCTCGTGGGAATTATAGGTGCAGGATATTCCCGTTCTGTC
>JADFWI010000084.1 GCA_015222985.1 Pseudomonadota bacterium
ACGGCTCCCATCAATTTAAGCCTCTCAGGGTCTGTATATCCCAGAGCATCATCTAAAATGAGGGAAGCCCCGCCGTCCTTTGAAACGGTCATCGCACAGGCCAAACGAGATATCAGAGAGATCTGTTCTTTGGTGCCCCCGCTTAAGGAATCGAATGGGACATTGCAACCATCCATCGTCCGACTGGCAACCGATAGATTTTCAGTCACCTCAACCTCAAAGGAGTCATTGAATACCAATCGTCCGAGCCTCTCGATTTTCTCTTTGAGGGGGGCAACATAGGCCCTACGCGCCTTATCTCGTTCCTCTTTCATGGTTACATACAACAACTTAGCTGCCGATGCTCTCCGTATCATCGCTTTATTTTCTTGCCGTATGTAATTGAGATGACTCTGGGCTGCTTGGAGCTTTTCATGCAAACCCTCTTCACCGAATACCTTGAGGCGAGTTCGTACCTCTGTGTTTTCTTGCTGCGCCGCTTCACGCTTTTTCTCTACCGTTTGCAAGGAACCTTTCGCGGTTTCCGCCAGGGTTCTTACTCGGTCAGGTTCCTTGCCGCGAAGATTTGCCTCGGCAGACTTGACGTTCTCCTCTTTTTTATGGACAGCCTTGGTGCACTTGAAAAGCTCCGATTCCAGATCGTCATCCGGGGTGTCCCTCCGGGATCGCGAAAGCTCGTCTTCAGCACGTCTTAGTTCATCAGCCTTAAGGTCAAGCTCCACCCTTGCTTTCTGGTATCGTTCTCTCAGTCCATCTCGCACCTTGCGGGCCGAATCCAGTTCAGCTCTGGCTTCTTCCCATACCTTGTTGGCTTTTTCAAGCCCGGCCTCCGCATTTCGTAGTTCCTCCTTTGCGGATTCCAGGTTCGGAGGAAGATTGGGGTCCGGTACCCGGGCAGTGGGATAAGCAGGAACACCTTTTCCCAGTCCTATGACTTTTCTTTCCAGTTTTTCATAAGTGAGATCGCGCAGGTTTTCTTTCTCGATTTCCTTTCGTCTCGCTATAGTCTGCTGTGCTTTCCGTCTCGCTTCAAAGGATTGTCTCGCCTCATCCGCATTGCTCACTCCTGCATTATTGCATGAGGCATCAAGCTTTTGCTCTGCTTTCTCGACCCTTTTTAGGAGATCAGATGAACTTGATCCAGCGGTCAAGTCCATCTGCAAAGATCCTGGAATCGTAACGCGAACCCGATCAGACACTGTCAGACTACGCTTCTCGTCTTTTGCGATAGTGGTATGCTCACCATCTATCTGGAAGTCGAGATCGGTCAGTCCTCGTAGCAGAACATTCGGTGCGCCTGTCTCCAACATCGCCTGAGCTGTAATTAGCGAGCGCTCAGCCTTCTGTATTGCTTTCAGAGTTTCTTCGTCTACACTGTTTTTCGTCAGCACTTCATCAGCAAGGGCCGCCTCTTCCCGGGCACGATCTATGCGCTCTTTACGTTCCTTCAGTTGTTCCAAATGTAGCTTATTGTTGAAGTAATCAAAATCTGAACGACGCAGATTAAGAAGTGATTCGGCCTCTTTGCGTTGCGCTTCGGCTGTGGCCGAATCCGATTGTGCTTTCTCCATCTCGGTCTCCGCCTTCTTGACGGATGCGGTCGATGATTTGCTGGTTTCTTCGAGTTTTACGTGTGCTTTTTGGGCTTTGGAGGCAGCGTCGATAAGGTCCTGGCGCACCGCCTTATCACGATTTGCGGCCTGCTCAGATTTTTGTGCCGATTCCAACTTAAGACGAGCGGTTTCCAGAACGGTTTCCAGGTTCTTGATTTCATCGAGGGACTTCGTGTATTCAGAAAGATCTCCGCGGAGATCCTGCTCCTGTTTCTTCAATCGTTCCAGTTCCAGGCCGAGATCTGCAGCACGAACTATATCCTTTTCCAGGTTCTGGATCTGTTTTTCCAGTGAAACAACTTCTGTCTCTGATTCCGCTTGGGCTTTTTGGGCCTCCTGCAATTCCTTTTTTTCGCTGCCGCGTTCCGTGAAATAGCGCCCGTACTCCTCCCGAACCTTATCGAAAAGGTTTTCCTCTCTTGGATCTGCCTGTTGACCACCCGCAGCAATATCTAGAGCGGCGGACAATGATGTCTGCCTTGATAAATTGGCCTGTTGGACCGCTTCACCTTGCTGAATGCAAAGTGCTTTCCACAGATCAATGTCTATGGTTTCGCGGAGAATCTCCTCGGCACGTTCATGGGCTTCACGCCCGGTGTGGTTTTCCGGGTTAGGACTTCTGATAGTCAGGGCAGTTTCCGGTTTCTTGTAAAATCTCTTGAAGTAAGTAAATCGGTAAGGGCCGCTTTCCGCTTCCAATTCAATCTCCGGACCTGCGTCATGATGTACGGGCCTGACTGCGTCGACACTCCGGTGCTTACTCGAATCAAGATAATCGAAAAGAAGCCCTATTGCCTCGCTGAGGCTCGTTTTTCCCGCTTCATTCGGACCCTCTACAATGGTTAAGCCATCGGGGCCGAATTGCACCTCGGATTCATCAATTCCCCGGTAATTGGCCAGGCGGAGGCGAAGGAGTCTCATAATTCCCTCCCTGAAAGTCTAACGAGGAGAGCAAGGGCATCGCGTGAAGTGACAGCATCGGGACCTGAATTTTCAACATTTGACCGCAACCGTTCAACGGTACTACTGGCAAAACCCGAAAATCCAAGGTCTGTGAAATCGGCATCTTCCGGAACTACGACGAGATTGTCCATACGCGTTTCGACTGCGCCAAGAATCTCTTGAGCATGAGAAATAAGTTCTTCAAGCTCGCTATGGAGTGATAGCGATAGCGCGCCCACAAAGCGCAATTTGACAACGGTTCGTTCTTTGTTTTCAAGATTTTCAACCCAGGCACGTAGCGCATCGATGTCCTCTTTGGAATTCAGGTCTATTTGTTCACGCTCGATGAATTTCCATTTTCCGATAGTTACCTCTTTCGTGGTTACGCCCTCTTTGTTGATTGTAACCACAAGGGCAAAACCCGGTTTCACCTCGTTATAATCCGTTTGCTCGGGAGTGCCTGCGTACCACACGCAACCGCTGTCACCGACCTCGGTGAGAGAATGTCGATCTCCGAGAGCCAGGTAATGAATCTTGTTCTGTGCTATCGAGGTTTCGGCTGAACGAAGAGAAATAAGAGCTGGATCATCAAGATTTGGAGAGAGGCTGTCCACCATCCCATGGGCAACACAAACACGCATAGTATTGACAGCGGCTTCAAGTTGTTCTGTTGCCAATGCAACCAGATCTTGCAGAGGGCGTTTCGATGCCCAGGGTATTCCTATTATCTCAATGCCTTCGTCAACGCGAATGGGATTCGTGTCCTCAATCACATGGACATGGGCCGGTTTCCGCTCCAGGAAGGTCGTGCTGCGGTAAACGGATGCCGCGTTGAGCGGATCATGGTTGCCGGGGAGCAGGTATACAGGTACAGGCACATCCTTCAAAGCCTCGATGGCGCGCGAGACGGTCTTTCGATCAACAAGGTTTGACTCGAACACATCGCCGCATACCACCATAAACTGGCAATCCTTCTCTTTAGCAATGCGACCAAGTTCACGTATGGCATCGAATCGGGATTGGGCGAATCTCTCCTGAACCCCTTCTGAGAAGAAGTGCCGGGTCATTCCCAACTGCCAGTCACCTGTATGGAGAAGGCGCGTCACGTGTTTATTCCTTTTTGAGAAAGAGATCGTCAAATAGAAAAACTGATGTTGAACAGATTACCTACTTATTAAACGCCTTGATGAAGGGATTGTTAAATGGACCGGGTTCACTCCTGTTCGCGTGATTTACCTTGGGCCTCTTTTCAGGCTTTTTTGGTGCCTTCCTTGTTTTTCCCGGTTCCTGAACGGCGTCCTGTTTCATGGAAAGAGAGATTCGTTTTCTTTCCAGATCTACGTCCAGCACCTTGACCGTTAT
>JADFWI010000085.1 GCA_015222985.1 Pseudomonadota bacterium
CTGTGGTGATGGTGATTGCGCCGCCCAGGTCCGTGCGAAACACCTGACAACCCCTGCCTTCATAACGCTTGAGAACACTCTGGAGGGGAAATCCGAACCTGTTCTTCCAGCCTGCTGATATGACAGCTATGGCGGGATCCACGTATTCCAGAAAGCCTGGCGAGCTCGAGGTTTTGCTTCCGTGGTGAGGAACCAACAACACACTGCTTTTAAGCGCGTTGCCTGCAAGGCCTGTGATCTCCTTTTCCGCCTCAATTTCAATGTCTCCGGGCAGAAGAAACGAAACCCTGTCAAACGAAACCTTTAAGACAAGAGAGTTGTTGTTTAAAGTCCGCCAGGGGTCTTGCGTTTTCCGTTCCAGAAAGTTTGCTGGAGGATAAAGGACCCGGAATCGAATCCCGTTGATTGACTTTGTTCCGGACAATTCTTCTAATCCGATAATGCGGATATCTTCTTCTGAGATAATGTCCAGAAAGTCTTGGTACTGCTCGACAGGCACAAACTCTTGGGTCATCCACACTTCCCGCACATTGAAGTGTCTGGCAATAAACAAGAGTCCATTCAAGTGGTCCGAGTTTGGATGTGAAAGCACAATGGTCTCCACAGTGGCAATCTTCTTGTGCCACAAGAACGGCGCGACGATCCTCGCCCCCACGTCAAAACGATTGTCATAAAATCCCCCGCCGTCTACGAGCATGCACGGCCCCCCGGGCAGTTCCAGAAGGGTCGCACTCCCCTGCCCGACATCGATGAACGTAATCCTTAGTTCCTCGTTGCCAGACCGTTGCCAGGCCCAATAACCCATATCTGCCAAAGCGATTAGCGCCACGCCAATGAGGGCGCCCCTTGCCAGGCGGGTTGCCCTGAAGTTGAAAAGTGTCCATGCCAGGGCGTAGTAGAGCCCAATCTCAATCAAGGTGGGGGTTACGGTCTTAACGGAAGCAAAAGGGATTCTTGAAAACAGGACGGCCAAGCCCATTCCCCCTTGCATGATGACCATTGCCGCCTTCATGATCCAGAGGGCTCCCATTGCAGTAAACGGCAAGAACAGAACTGCAAGCAGGCCGAGTGGCACAACGAGAAATCCAATCAAAGGGACCATGAGGCAATTGGAAAAAAGCCCGATGAGAGATGTCTGGTTGAAATAATAGAGTGTTATGGGCAGAGTTCCCATGATGGCTGCTGCAGAAACCAGCAAAAAGAGGACTAGCCTTTTTAATACGGTACGCGGGCCGCTCCTTAGCCGCAAGACAAAGGGAAGATTTCTTAGCGTATACAGGATGGAAAAAACGGCGACAAAAGAGAGCTGAAAGGAAATATCAAAAAGCGCTGTCGGACTTGCGATCAGGATCACAAGGGCTGCCACGGCCAGGGTATTGATGGCATCATGTTCCCGTTCCAAAAGCAGGGCGACGAGAAAGACCATCACCATAATCACAGCGCGCTGGGTGGCAGGTGACATGCCGGCCAGCAAACCGTAGAAGAGCACCGGCAGGGCGCTCATCAAGGCGGCACCCCGTGTGGCCCAGGCAACCAAAAGAAGTCTTTGAGATCGTGCCAGCAGATACCGGAAGACGAAAAAGGCGAGTGTGGCCACCATGCCAATGTGAAGCCCTGAGATGGCAAGAACGTGCGCTATCCCGATCCGAGTGAATACCTCTCGATTTTCGGCAGTTATTTCACTTCGATCCCCGATTATGAGGGCTTTCAAGACGCCCCTGGCGTCTTGCGGAGGGGCCCTTTCAATCAGAGTGAATACGGCCTGCCTTGAGCGGGCGATGGCCTGACGAAACCAGTTGGTCTCCGGGCCATGCAATCTGATCAGATAGTGTTCTTTGGAGACAAAAGCTGAGGCCCAGACACCCCGGAAGATCATATACCGCCGGTAATCAAAGCCGCCTGGGTTATTGAAATTCCGGATTTCTTTGAGTTTCGCCAGACAGCCAACCCTGTCACCTGACCCAAGATCTCTCACATTTCCCCGCACTGTGACACGTATGGACCCAGTGACGGGATAACACATCTGTTTCCTTGTCAGCGATTCCACTTTGAGAGTGAAGCGCGTTCGATCAGAAAAAAGTTGAGGATGGCCATCCAACGAACCGATAATGTGCCATGTATTGCCATCAATAAAACGGGAAACGTGGTTGGCGGGGAGTTCTGGCGCTATCCAACCCTGAAGGCACCAATAACCAAGAAGAAAAAACAAGGCGAGGGGAAGGAGGCGAACTTTATGCCCCTTTCTGTAAAAAAAAACGGAAACAAGGAATGCAACACAAATGGCCAAAAACGTGCCGGGGAGGCCGTGCAAATAGAGACCCGTGGCAATTCCGCACATAAGGGCCAGCAAGACTGGGATCAGAGGCCTGGTATATTTCAAGCCTTTTTTTTCCACTATCCTCGCGTCCGCCGGATCCGGGCGCCCAGTTGAGCCAATTTCTTTTCAATGGCTTCATACCCCCGGTCTATATGATATACCCGGGAGATCTCCGTAGTCCCTTCTGCTGCCAGGCCCGCAAGGATCAGAGATGCGCTCGCCCTCAGGTCCGTTGCCATAACCGGCGCGCCAGTCAAGGGTTTTCCGCCCTGGATAACGGCAGTGCTACCCGACACCTTGATGTCTGCGCCCATCCGCTGGAGTTCACTCACGTGAATGTACCGGTTTTCAAAGATAGTCTCAGAGATTACGCTGAGGCCCGAGGCCAAACACATGAGCACCATAAACTGGGCCTGCATGTCGGTCGGAAACCCGGGATAAGGAATCGTCTTTACGTCAACGCTGGAAATGGTCGTCTCGCAGACGACACGAAGACCATGAGGCTCCTCCTCAACTGTGATACCAGACTGTCGCACTTTATGGATAACGGCTGCAAGGTGCGCCGGTTCGCACCCTACGATCTTGATATCTCCTCCCGTCACACCGGCAGCAATCATGAAAGTGCCTGTTTCGATCCGGTCCGGTATTATGGTCACGGAGGCCGGTTTAAGCCCATCAACACCCGTAATGGTCACAACGGGGGTGCCTGCCCCTGTTATCTGGGCGCCCATCTGATTCAAGGTATCAGCCAGGGCCACCACCTCTGGTTCACGGGCCGCATTCCTTAGGATGGTTACACCATCGGCCAAAGTAGCCGCCATCATCAGGTTCTCTGTGCCCGTTACGGTAACAATGTCAAAATATATGTCAGCCCCCTTGAGTGATCGAGCCCGGGCATCGATATAGCCGTGCTCAAGGGAAATATCAGCTCCCATTTGCTCCAGGCCTTTGATGTGCAGGTTGATCGGGCGAGCGCCGATGGCGCATCCCCCAGGTAAAGAGACTCGTGCCCGCCCCAGGCGTGCGAGCAAAGGTCCGAGAACCAGGACCGAAGCACGCATTGTCTTTACAAGGTCATAAGAAGCCTCATGGCTTTCCAGCGCACTTGTGTTGATCTTGACGACATCTTCTTCGGTCTCCACCCGTGCGCCAAGCTCTGTCAGTAGTTTTTTTATAGTCCTGATGTCTCTCAGGTCAGGAACGTTGTCATAAACATTCCACCCCTCGGTGAGCAAGCTCGAGACCAATATTGGAAGGGCTGCGTTCTTTGCCCCGCTTATGGTTACGGTTCCTTGTAAACGGTGGCCGCCTTCGACTATGATTGTTTCCATCCAAGCTTCTCCGTTGAGGTTGAGTTGCTTTATCCAATATAGGCCGCTAACAAAATCGTCAAGGAGGTTCGTGGCGTTCTGCTTCGAAACAAGTTGCCTTGAGCCTCATGCCAAACCATCTCACACAAAAACGTTGACAGCAAGGAGTCAAAGTATCAAAGTTTATAAAAGGCCCTTTTCCGCTATTTGCGGCAAGCCAACCTGTGCTAAAGTGTTAACCTATGAGTAAAATAAGCTGCCTAGCCACCAAGGCACTTATAGACTACGTAAGAATCAACAGCCCTGAGAACTTGCACCTGCTCTGGGCGTCGCTCAAGGGGGAAGTCCCGAAAGAGGAAGACCCCGAGCATTTCCTGAGCAATCCCCAAAACAACATCAGTATTGATGTGTGCCGGGATGTAATGGAGCAGGCCAGGAAGGCCACTTCGGACGACATGACCGTGTACAAGGCAGCCTTGGGACACGGAAAGCAAATAGAGGTAAATAGTATTCGGCGGAGATTGCTCCGCCCCTTTTTTGGCCCAAAACGTGCGATTCAAAAAGTCCAAGAAATTCACGACAAGCTTTTTGCCGGAAATAGAATCGAAATCGTCTCGGTCTCAAACACTCACTCGTTAGTCCGCCTTCATTGGTCCAAGAATCTCCCGCTCAGTCAGGATTTCTGTATGTTCGCCAAAGGCATGTACCAGGCAATGCCCACCATGTTCCATCTTCCCCCGGCCAGGTTGTGGGAAAGGGTGTGTTATTTTAAAGGCGGACCGTACTGTGAATACGAGATGTGGTGGGACAAAAGGCCCCTCAAGGCTCCTCACCCGAGGCCGGTGCTCAAAAGAGGCTTTTTTCGGCCGCCGGAGGGCCAGGGGGTAAGAAACGAGAACCACATCAGCGTGCAGGATCAAGGTGCTGAAGGGCTTCATGAAGAGCCCTTAAGAAAGCCTCCCGAGATGCGTGCTGCTGCCGGCGATGATGCACAAGGAAAGTCCACCGACCCCACGCCAGGCAATATTTTCCACGAATTCGACAATCTTTTTGCCGGCATCAACGAACGCCTCTCTTTGATGCTTACAGATATTGACTCCAGCCATCCTTATTTTGAGCATCTTATGGGGATAGAGGGTAAGATTCAACAATGGGCCAACCTCACCAAGCGACTCCTGGATGTACCGAGAAACAGCAAAGACCCTACAAGGGTGACCAGCGTGAATCAAAACGGGGTCTCAAGAGAAAAGGGCGTGTCCAGGGAGCTATTCAGAGGGACAGAGACCGTGCTTCTTGTCGATAATGAGGACATGCTCATTGATGTTTGTCAACAGATGGTGCAGGCTATGGGATACAAGGTGTTGGTCGCCAGGACCTGCGAGGAAGCCATTGAGATCTATAGAAACAACAGGGACGACATTGATATGGTAATCCTCGATATGAATATGGCGGACATGACAGGCGGCAAGACCTATGACAGGTTGAGGAAAATCAACCCCAACATCAAGGTTCTCATTGCCAGCGGATACTGCATGGACGAAGAGGCAAGACAGGCACTTTCACGGGGTTGTAATGATTTTATCCAGAAGCCCTTTTCTATGAAACAACTTTCCGAGAAAATGCGGGTCATTCTGGACAGCCCTCCTCATCCCAGCCCCTGAGGCGATAGTAGTCGTCAACCATCTTTTCGAGTTCAGCCTCGCCTATATGATGCCCGGTCGCCAATGCCTCTTTGTGAAGGCGCCCCGGAAGCCGATCGTCTTCTCGTCTTAGCCCCTCTCGCAGGTTGAACTGACGCACCACATTCGAGATATTGGCGCTAATGGCCTTGAGCATTGCCTGATCGGCCTTCAAGCCAGTGGCCCCTTCCACGATTTCACACAGTAATTCCCAGGGGTAAAGGTCCCGATAGAAACGACACAGGATCAAGGAGTCAAAAAGATTGTGACGGTCCTCAAAGTCCACAAACATGGCTGCCTTGCCTTCAATGGCATCAGGGGCAATCATACCGGTAAGTTCGGCCTTGAAAATGGTAGCCCTCAGATGGCAGGCGCCCCGATCTGAAGTGGCGTACGCGAGCCCCATGCCTTTGAGGACCCTGGGGTCATAGCCTGCAGGTTCCAGACCCTTCACGTGAATCGCAATCTCTTCAAGGCCCCACTCCCTGGCAGCGGCCCTGATTCCCATGGCAAGGAGGTCGCCTATCCCCTCTCGATACGCGATCTTTTTCAATAGCCCGGCAATGGCATCTGCTTTCCCGTAATCAACCGGGTAATCGATTTTTTCCCTGCGGGCTGCTTCAATAGCAAGTCCGCAAAGATTGCCGGCGCTGATGGTGTCCATCCCAAGGCGGTCGCAGATGTCATTGAGGTAGATGATTTCCTCAATGCTGTCAATGGCGCAAAGCCCACCAAAGGCATAAATGGTCTCATATTCCGGCCCTTCAAGCTTGAGGCCCGCGTGACGTCCTTCTCTTACGGTTGTCATGCGGCCGCAGGCGATAAAACACTTGAGGCAGGCTCGGGGGGTGACCTCGCACCGGGCGTGGAGGGAATCGGCGCTGATGGACGGCCACTTTTCAAAGGTTCCTTCTGACCAGTAGCGGGTAGGAAACCCACCTGCCTCGTTCATGGTCTTAACCATCATGGGCGTGCCCATGCTTTTGTATGCGGCAACTTGCGGATGTCCTTTGGCCTCTTCGGCCAAATACTTGGCAAATGCCTTCACGGCGCTGCTATCAGCCAGCTTCCTCCTGCAATTTCCTTGAAATACAATGGCTTTGAGTCTTTTGCTTCCCATGACGGCGCCCGCGCCGGTCCGGCCGGCCGAACGCCAGTAGTCGTTCTCTATGACAGAAAAACAGACCTGGTTTTCTCCGGCGGGGCCTATCACCACAGCGCCGGCACGAGTTTTCCGCTGACTGCCCCTTGCGCCGAATCGTTTGAGCGCCTCTCTTTCGGCCTGGTGGGTATCCATTCCCCACATGTCACCGGCCTCTTCGAATACTGCCCCATCCGGACGCACAACCACGACAACGGGCTTAGCGCTTGCCCCCTTGATGATGACAGCATCATATCCTGCCCCATCAATGGCCTCCGGCACGCGCCCCCCGGCATACGATTCGGAATAAAAGCCGGTCTGGGGAGACTTGGTAAAAACCCCGTACCTGGATGAACCCCAGACCAGACTCCCGCACACAGGTCCTGTGGCAAAGATCAAGTGATTATCCGGACTGAACGGATCTACCCTGGGAGGGTTCAGCTTGGCCAGAAGACACGATGAAAGCCCCTTTCCACCCAGAAATCCCTGAAAAACCTCCTCATCGGCGCTCTCAACAGAAAAGGCCAGGTGTGTTAGGTCTACTATCAGGATCCTGCCGTAAAA
>JADFWI010000500.1 GCA_015222985.1 Pseudomonadota bacterium
CGATGGTGGACAGAAAGACGCGGGTCAGGCGGAGCATGTTGGATCACTGGGTTGATAAGTTTTACAGGAAGATGCAGGAACTGCGTATGGCTGCGAAGATTGAGCTTCGAATGGGTTTCGGCACTTTAGGAGCACTGCCCACCCATGGGGCAAAGTCATGAGGCAGCATCGACAGCATCACATCACTTGATGCCATACATATCCTTGAGTCCGTGCCCTGTTGCGATGCAGACAACCGTCTTCCAGTCCAACAGATCACCAGTCTTCCTCGCTCCTGCAAAAGAAACAGCCCCGCTTGGCTCAACAAAGACGCCGTTTGATCCGAGTTCATCTCTCGCCCGGAGGATCTCCGCATCAGTCACCCTCATACAGACACCGCCTGACTCGCGGATCGCTTTTAATGCAAGCAAGCCATCGATAGGGGAACCACATGCGATTGCAGAGGCAACGGTTCTTGGATTTTCTATCGGCATGATCGTGTCAGCCTGTTCTTCCCACGCTCTCATGACCGGGTCGCATCTCTCCGCCTGAACACCTACCATGAGCGGCAGCGCATCGGTAATCCCGGTGATCATCAGTTCTTTAAACGCCTTCCATACGCTCCAGATCAGGGTGCCGTTTCCTATGGGCGCGATCACCGCGTCAGGAACGCGCCAGTACATCTGGTCAGCGATCTCGAACCCCACAGTCTTTGTGCCCTCGCACCGCCACGGGTAGTCGCCTGCCAGGAACGACTCGGGATCACCGCGGACCTGGTTCTCGGCAATATTCATGGCATCTGCGTAGTCGCCGCTTGTAAGCTCGATCAGAGCGCCATAAGCCTTCATCTGGACGATCTTCGCCGGCGCAACGATTTCAGGGAGGATGATCTTGCATCTCAGTCTGGCAAACGCGGCGAATGCGGCGACAGAAGACCCCATATTCCCTGTCGATGCAATCACCACTCTCTTTCTCCCCCAGGTGACTGCTTTTGTGATCTCGAGTGATGAGCCGCGGTCCTTAAACGATCCCGTTGGATTGGCTGCCTCGTACTTCACAAGAAACTTCTCTGCGCGGGGCATCAGTCTTGTCAGGTCAACAAGAGGCGTACCACCCTCACCCATCGTCACGATCCTGGAGAGATCGCCGACCGGCATGAATGGCCAGTACTTCCAGTGACCCGGGCACTCACGCATGAATTCGTCCTTGCGAATCGTACGCTGTATCGATTTGTAGTCATACTCGGCATCAAGCGCAGAATTACACTTTGGACACCTCATGACTGGGCATCCCCGGATCTTCTCAGGGGAATAGGAACTTTTGCATCCTATGCATCTGAAGAATTTTACATAGACCAGGGTCTCACATCCATTTCAGCATAGACCACTTTTAACATCTGCAATACTCCTTGGCAGGAATGGTAGTTATATCCGGCTGATTCCGAAATATACTTGCTCGCACATAAACTTTTCCTGCGATATAACTTGAAAATGCGGTATTTCCTGAAAACTCTGCTTTGGACCGGGAAGGATATCTGGCATGTACCTGCATCACTTAAAAGAATTGATGGACAAAAAATCACTGCTCATCTTTATAGTACAGATCTAAAAAGATTATTTTATTTTCATCCTTTAAATAAGCATAAGACAGTCTAAAAGAACCTATATAAAGTTCTCTTGTTCCTTTTCTTATATATTTCATTGGTTTTCCGATTTCAGGATTTTTTAATATTTTTTTGATTTGATTTTTAACTTGTTCTTTGATAGAATTATCTTTTATTTTATGTATCCTTTTTAAAAAATTGGGTTTATGCTCTACCTCTAACATTTTTCCAGCTCTTCAAGAAATTTGTCAGCAGGTAGAGAAACAAACTCCCCTCTTTCATAACTCTGCCAGGCGTCTTCTGTTTTTTTAGCAAAAGCAATATCCTCTTCAAAGTTCTCACCTAAATCGCCTACTTTTTTCAAGATTAATTGTTTTCCGCTCTTGATTATGAGAAGTTTCTCCCCTTTACTAAAATCACCTCTCATTTCTGAAGGAATCACTATTTGCCCTTTGGAACTGAGTTTTGTTATTGCAACATTTATCATTTCGATCGCCTCGCCCTAAGTAAGATTAGCCTTACAATATACATAAATCTTTTTGAGTTTTTCATTTGACCCCTTCATCCACCCGACCTCTGGCATATCACCAGGTCCGCTGTTATACACCCCATAAGGTCGGAGCTTTGCGAAGCAAAGCGAAGAGTTCGTTCATGGCGCCTCACTCCCAATTGCATATATCATTAGCACAAATCATTCCTGATATTATTACACCCTCTATCCCCCCACCTGGGAAAGTTGAAGCACTCGCTAAATACAAACCTTTAATCGGCGTTTTAAAGTAAGGTCTTTTAACTCCCATTGATTGATCAAAGGAATAAAGTGCCCCTTC
>JADFWI010000086.1 GCA_015222985.1 Pseudomonadota bacterium
CTCAAATAATAGAGAAAGCGCAGGATATTGTTGGAACTGAAGACAATCCTTATCTTGCGGC
This sequence comes from Pseudomonadota bacterium, assembly GCA_015222985.1. Taxonomy (GTDB): domain Bacteria; phylum Desulfobacterota; class Desulfobacteria; order Desulfobacterales. Next base: position 62 of record JADFWI010000086.1, read on the forward strand.
AGAGAAAATTTATGAATACATTGTCGGCAATGTTACCTATAACCTCATGCCTCATAGCTCGTTAACCACTCGTTCAATACCTGAGTCGTCCTATGCCCATGAAAACCTGCGTGGTGACTGCGGCACCCAGAGCATGTACTTTTGTGCGCTGTGCCGGGCAGTAGGAATACCTGCCAGAGCATGTGGAGGATGGCAGCTGGTTCCTGAGCGTGAAGGACCTCATTTCTGGGCAGAATTCTATCTGCCGGATTACGGCTGGGTTCCCGTAGATGTAACTATCGCTGAGAGTGCAGATAGGGATTATGATGCTACTGATGAAGAGCGGGAATTTTTCAAAGGATTCTATTTTGGAAATCTTGATGCCTACCGGTTTGTAATACAAAATGATGTGGATATTCCGCTTGATCCCGTGCCGGAAGAGCCGATAATTTTGCCAATGGTCCGCCAATCTCCTGCTGCTGTATGCAATACTTCAGTAAATGATATAGGCCTGATAGTTATTGATAATTGGGAATTTAGAGTCGAACCAATGGTGTATAGTCCTGACGAGGTGGAGCTCACTGCCGCTGGGAACGGTAGCGAGATTGAGCTTAAGAGAGGTCAAACTTTGGTCATCACTCTGGAAGCGAACCCAACCACGGGCTATACGTGGGAGGTAACAGAACCTCTTGATGAGCAGGTCATGCAGCAAGTGGGCAGAATAGAATTTAAGCCAGAAACCAAACTCCCCGGTGCTGGAGGTGTGCAAAGTATCCGGTTTAAGATTGTCAATGCAGGTCGGACAACCCTTAAATTAGTCTATCACCGCCCCTGGGAAACGGATGTAAAACCACTAAAAACGTTCTCTATACACGTGGTGGCACGCTGAGGGGGGCAACATTTTATTTGTGCCTTCATATTCTTCTTATCGATGGGTCTCGCCAAACAGCTCAAAGTAGTGATCACTCATAGAACTCTATTTGATGTTAATATCCAATCAAGTCACAGATGCGTTCTAAAGAATGTTTCAAGTGTGAAGCACGTTCCTTTTTATGAATTTAGAAAGTGGGGGAAAATATATAAAGTCAAAACATGTTGGGTATACAAAAACCACGAATGACCGAAGGGGTTAAAGGCAAACTAAAAAGTGTAAAACAAACTTTAAAACTGATAAGGAGATAAAGAGAAGATGATCAAAGAAATGAATACGAAAGCACATATCGGTGGATTGTTGTTGATATTGGAGGCTGGTCTATTTGTTGCCGGGGCAATAGGTGTTATAGCAGGCTTTTTATCAGAAGAGCAAATCCCAGCCATCGCTGTTTCCGCTATCATATTCAATGGTGCTGGTTCAGGCACGAAAAGAAAGGAGGCATCAAAATGAAAGCTTGGATTAAGGCCTTATTGATACTTGTTGTGGTGATAGTCGCCGTAAAAGTGTCAGCATACGCAGCAACGGGAACAACGCATTTCGGATTTGCTCAGGAATCAGGGAGCATGGAACCAAACATACGTGCTGGTGATCTAATTCTGGTGCAATCACCTCAGCACACAAATATCATAACTTACGCAGAGGGCGAGATGCACGGTTATAAATCGTTTGGCGACTATGGTGATGTAATTATATTTCATCCGAACGGCATTTCTTCCGCAACTCTAATAATGCATAGAGCAATATCCTGGATGGAAAAGGGAGAAGAGATGCAAAATGGTGAACCTGCACCTCATGAGGGATACATCACCAAAGGTGATAACAATCCATATCCAGATCAGAGCGGGCTTAGGATTGAACCAGTAAAACCTGAATGGGTTACATGTGTGGCAAGAGTAAGAATCCCGTACTTAGGGCATCTGTTCAAGGGTGTAGGTGGCACGGTTATTATATACGCTGGGATATATGCAATTATTCTGGCATGTTTAATGAGAAAGAATAAGAAGTGGTGAGTGCAGTGCAAAATTTGAGAATACACATGCTGAAAAGTTTGTTATGCACTGCAACATTATTATTTGCAGCTATTTCACTTGCCTCTGCGACTGGAATAAACATAGACACTGCGCACCACCATCTTGGAGACGATTTTAAAAAGGGATTAACTCCAAGTGAACCAGAAAGTTTAGTTTACACCGCTACTATCAATCTGGATTCTCCAACAGATATTAGAAGTGCAGAACTCACATTGACAGCAAAAAGTGTTGTTTCAGGTCCAACAGACGAATTTTTGGATAAAGTGTACCTAAACGATAAGGAAATCGGAACTCTTAACGACTACATCCCAGCACAAACTCTAGAAGAGGATGCAATCAATATTGCAATTCCCATCCATCCGAGTATTTTAAAACACGGGACTTATACTATAAAAATTACATCCGGGAGTAATGCTGATGGTAGTAATTATGACGACTTTGAGTTTTACAACCTTGCAATGCATCTAACCGAAACTGAGCCTGTTACCTTAGAGCCACCTTTAAAAGTAGCGTGGACTTATGAATTAAGTCGTCCATTATTTTCATCACCATCTGTATCGCTTATTGCAGAGAATGTTGTATATCTTGAAAATGAAATCTCCATTAAAGCAATAGATGCAAATACTGGTGAATTACTCTGGAATACTGAAGGGGGTGCTGATTTGGCGTATGAAGAAGGCGCCTTGTTTGCAGTGCGTTACGCGAATATTGATGCTCTGGATGCAAAAACTGGAACACTGTTATGGCGTAAAGAATATGTAACTAGTGATGGAAATGGACCATCCCGGCCCATAGGCGTGCCTGGTGGAAATCCAGTTATTTTTGGCGACACCTTATTTGTAAGTTCTGACAAGTATATTTCTGCAATAGACACTACAAATGGTAATCTGGAGTGGCGATATGAACTTAACCTGACAGATTTTGGAACTGGTGGCAGAAACTATTATTCAATATCAAGTCCTGCAGTAAGTGAAGATATAGTGGTATTCCAATTTAGTGCATCTCATTCCAGTTATACAGGCCCACCAGTTGCAATAGAACCGGGTGCGCCAGAGCCAGAACTGGGAGAAACAATAAAAAAAGAGGGTTTAATCGCACTTGATACAAATACAGGAGAAGAGGTTTGGCAATATGCATACACCTTTATAGTTGACTTTTTCCCAGAATCGAAACTTTCCCTCAGATTAAAAGATGCATTTTAATTTAGACTCATAGGGATACC
>JADFWI010000501.1 GCA_015222985.1 Pseudomonadota bacterium
AGCTCGTCGGCCACCACGTCCCGGAGAAACCGGGTGCGCTTGGCCAGCTCAACGGCCAGCGTTTCTGCCGAATAGGATTTCGGCAAAGAAAAGGAAAAGAATTTCTCGAGCAATTTGAAGAGATCTTCACCTTTTTCAACAGGCGGCACAGTACCGAGTTTGTGGAGGACAAAGGGTCTGGCCGCCAGAACACGATCCACCAAATGCCCATTCCGATAGAGAAGAAACTCGAAGAAATTGGTCAGAATCAGGTTGGGAAATGTTTTGCGATACCGCTCAAGTTGGTTCGTTGATGCAACGTGGTCGAGGTTTTCTTCATTCGGTTTCTTGGCCTCAATGTAGCCAGTAATCCGGTCTTGGCCGTTCCACACCCGGAAATCCGGATTGCCGGCCTCGGTCTTCTTTGGGAGAGTAGTTACGTGAACTTGGCTTCTGCCGCTGGATGCGGCGAACTGCTGAAGGAGCGTTTCGAGACAGGAGTAAAAGCTCTCCTCCCGTGCGTCCCCCTAGGTAGTGACATCGGTGATGGCTTTAAAGTAGTCCTTCAGTATTGCTTTCTTTTTCATAGAGCCTCAACTTGGGAAAATTAGCCCATAACGCTCCGGGCGTATCTGAAGTCCAGTTGTGAGGCTGGATTCGGGCGAAGACAAACACGCTCTGTTAGGCAGCGTAGCTCTTAAGACTGATTGAAAGTGGTCTCTCATCATTCAATGCACTCACTTTTAGGATAGAAAAGCCAATGATATTATCTCCGTCATCAACTTTTTCCATTACTGCATCGTTTTCTGTCTCCCTGAAATACCCGGCTCTTCGGTCAAAGAGGACCTCAAGATAATCTCCCTCCTTATCATACCAAATCCTTATTTCCTTACCCATAATACCTCTCCTCTCTTCGTCGTGTCCGTGAAGTATGCAGTTATGATAAACAAGTTATCAGCTAATACTTTAACTACAACACACAAATACTTCTCGGTAACGCGTGTGACGTCGTAATGCCGATAAAACAGCTCCACCTCTGAATCTGTTCTTGACCTGACGATCATATGGGGATTCAACAGAGTCTCCTGTACTTTGTCAATCTACCCAGACATTTCTGGATGGTCAGTTTCGATATGCTCTTGCCGCTCATGTGTTAATCGAATCCGCCGGTTTAGATTGTCTCTAAAATATTTCATTCATCTACACCAATTCTTGTTGGTTCCCATTTCACGCAACTTGTTCATTTCCCGTGTTCGGATATACCATACTCACGGAATCTTTTCATCTCGATCAAAAGTTTAGTTTGTGAAGCCTCGTCGCCATGGACTGCGATGTCTCGACCCAATAATCTTGCGCCGGCTCGCACGTAATCAAAATGTTCGTTTTCTACTAGATCTATTTCTTCATTGAACAAAGGATACTCATCTCAATTTCGTGGTCTGGTGGCCAACTCAGAGAACTCTCTGGAAAGGAACACTTAGGGATTGAGCAACGTTAGCGACAGTCTCAAAAGCCTCTACCGTAAAGCTATCAATCTTCCCAGATAAGTCGAGTAAGTTCTTGCTCATAGATAATCTGTGCTGTTTCGATATTCCTGGCATCACCGGTAGCGAGTAAGTCCGCATAAATCAGGACGGGATGCACCAAGTTACGATGTGGCCAGTTGTATTCAAACTCCCAAAACGCTTTGAGGATCTCAATATCTCCATGGGGGTCTTTCTTGATTTTATTCTTCAGCAGCAATTGGCCAAGTGGTTGATTCGTATAAATTGTTGCAACTTGCGGTTTCAAATATTTGGTCAGTATCGTTGCGGCAATTTCCCCTCCCCAATAGGCTTTAAATGTGTGTAGCTCAGCATACCTCCACCAGTCATGATTGGCCGCGGTGTAACGTGCTATTAATTGTTTTGGCCTTAAGTGTTCCGGATACGTAGTCACCCATCGTGCTAACAGATCGTCCTTCCGAATCAAGCGGCGGCCGCGTGTCCCCATATCAATCAGATAACCCATTTGTCTTAAGTCTTGTATAACCCGGCCAACAGTCCCCAACGCGACAGTTGCCGCTTTGGCAATTTCACGAAATGGGGCGTTTTCCAGGCCTGGATTACATAAGAAGGCAAAAACAACCTGTAGCCCCGCTGGTCGAAATGCACGTGTTGTGGGCTCTGGGCGGTACGTATCAGTGGGTTTATTCCCTTTGATGTAGATGAACAAGGGAGGTTCGTTGATGTAGGCATTACCAGCAGTATCGACGAATGGAATATCCATTTCCTTTAGCTGGTCTGCCATTTGGGGTGTAATGTACCTCGCAACAAGAAGCCCTTTTTGTGGAAACTTGCGTAATTGTAGGACAGCTAAAATAAGCCCGGCACGTGTAAGCTTATTTTTAATCCCAACGGCAAAATGCCACTCCATGTCTTGCAGGGCGATTCGTATCACTGCGTCTGGACCGTGAGTGGCACGAACGGTATTGGGTTTAATGTCAACTGTTAGCTTGATTGTTTTTTGGAGTATTTCCAGGGCCTTCTGCAGCATTTCTATTTCTGTGTGTTTAGTTTTCATTACGTTCAGGATCGATTGGTCTGTATATTATTTGATTTTGTACATTTTTCGTGAACATACTCAAATAATGTACAAATGTCAATGTGAAAAGTAGGTTCTCAATAAGCCCGGAGTAGCACCCAGACTTTTTGAGATGTTACTTCTTTCAATGTTTGCGCGTGAGCATGCAGTGCTGAGCGCATGTTGACGCATTATGGCTCAAAGGACCTTGCATACTGGAAGGCGCTCTGAGAACAGAAACAGTGTGCACAGGGGAGTCAGGCCAACTGACGGGCGTAATGGAATTCCACTTAAATAATTTGTAATTTTCCTTTTGAATGAGGGGCAATCACCTCGCCGATGATTGCTGCTGATTGAACGCCTGCATTTTGCAAGTCGTGGAGGAAGGCGCCTGCCTGGTCTGGTGCGATGGCAATAACGAGGCCCCCTGAGGTCTGGGGGTCAAAGATGAGGTCCATGAGAACGGTTTCCACTCCGGTCTCAGCCTCCACCATGCTTTCACAGAAGTGTTTTGTGGCGTAGCTTCCGGCCGGTATCAGACCCATCAAGGCGTATTCTTTAGCTTCTGGAATAATCGGAATCTTCTCCGCGTAGATAGCGATCTCCACGTGCCCGCCTCGAGCCATCTCCAGCACGTGCCCGCCCAGGCCAAAGCCGGTAACGTCCGTGCAGGCATGGACATTGTATTCCAGCATGATTTGTGAGGGCTTGTCGTTGAGGGTTGAGGTGACGTCGATCAAGGTGTCTATGGCATCCCGGCTGGCTAGTTTTCCTTTAACGGCTGTCGCAATGATCCCTGTTCCCACGGGTTTCGTCAGTATGAGTTTATCTCCAACCTCGACGCCCTTGTTGGTCAGGATTTTTTCGGGATGCACCAGACCTGTCACAGAGAGGCCGTATTTAAGCTCCTGATCATCCACACTGTGTCCCCCGACCAGGACAGCATTTGCTTCATGAATCTTTTCCAGGCCCCCTCGCAGAATATCTTTGAGGATCTCCTTGGGCATGTCTGTGATTGGAAAACAGACGATGTTCATAGCCGTTAGCGGCCTGCCGCCCATGGCATAGACATCGCTTAAGGCATTGGCTGCGGCAATGCGGCCAAACTGATAGGGGTCATCCACAATAGGTGTGAAAAAGTCGAGGGTTTGCACTAAAGCCGTATCGGAAGTAAGTTTATAGACGCCTGCGTCATCAGATGTTTCCATCCCCACAAGGAGATCGGGATGGCTGATCACCGGCAGATCCCTCATCACCTCTTCCAGGTCCCCTGGACTAAGTTTGGCGGCTCAGCCTGATGCCCTAACTTTTTCGGTCAGATTTATGTCATCTATTGGCATGAACATATTTTAGCACAGGTGAGATATGTTTGATGGTTGTATTTTGCTGCTTCGACCAAGACGATCTCCAGGGCCTTTGGGATTTTCTTGATAATGTCAACAACCTGTGTTGCAGGCGTTGGTTTCGCCAGGGCTCCGGCCAGGCGATTGGCCCTGGCAGCGATGGTCGCCGCCTCCTCCACAGCATACCCCCCGTAGGCAAGGGCTGCCACCATGCCGGTCAGCGTATCTCCTGTGCCTCCAATAGGCTCCAAGGCCTCCACCCTTGGGGTGTCAACCGTGGCCAGAATACTCTCTCTGGTGCATATATAATCTTTTGATCCCTTGATCAATAGGGTCCTGGCAGCATTTTCTCCTTCAAAGGCCCTTTTGATCAAATTCGGGACGTTGTTTTCTTCATGAAGAATGAAGCCTCTAGTATAGAACGGATGTGGCGCTTTGTCATCGGCAAGAAAGGCCAGTTCTCCGATGTCAGGGGTGAAAAGATCGTAGCTTGGAGCAAAACCGCTCATCTTGGCCGCGTACATGTACCCCGCGTCAGCGATGAGGACCGGAAGTTCGTCCTGTTCTTCCAGTGCCCACAATATCCGGTTGTGCCAGTCCACATCAGGTTGAAGATAATGAAAGGTGATCACCTTGGCCCCGGCGTGTGGAAGACAGTCTTTGAGGCGCTTGTAAAGCTTTCTGCTGCCATCGCCTACGCCCTCGTCTCCCACAAGAAAGGAAAAAGGCAGGGTAAGGCCGAGGGCCTCGCATGTAACGGATGCGGCAGCGATCAGGGCAGGTGTCCCACGGTTGACTGATGTCTTATGGCCGTCTAAGGACAAAAGATCATCCTTCAACGTGACGGTTCCCGCAATCGGCGGGAAATCTTTATCCGGGACTGTGCCGATTAGAGCGAGCATTGGCGCTTTATCTCCTCATAAGCCAAGTGCAGCGCATACCCGCAAAGGGTATGGCCAATCTCCCTAGGAGAAGGCCCTTGCAGAAGGTCTTTCCCGACAAGCTTTGCCCCCAGGTAGGGCACGTCCGGGCAGCCACCTCCTGAAATATTCACAATTTTCAGGGTCTCTTTTTCTAT
>JADFWI010000502.1 GCA_015222985.1 Pseudomonadota bacterium
CCGGCCAGGCGGTGCAGAACATGAATATAATGCTAGGATTCCCTGAAACAGCGGGTTTGGATCATGTTCCGTTTCCTCTATAGAGCAGTGAGCTAAAGTCGCTGCATGCAGAACTTCAAGCTCATTATCGAATACGACGGCACGACCTATCATGGCTGGCAGCGCCAGAAGGATGTCCCCACGGTTCAGGGAACCATTGAGGCTGCCCTGGAAACAATGACCGGCCGTTTGGTGACAGTCATCGGATCCGGGCGCACAGATGCCGGAGTGCATGCCCTGAACCAGGTCGCCCACTTCTTCGTTGACACAAGACTGACCCCTGAGATCTTCATCAAAGGCCTGAATGGCCTTCTGCCCGGAGATATCGTGATCAAAGACTGCCAAGTAGTTGCTCGTCCGTTCCATGCTCGATACGATGCCTGGAGCAAGGCCTATGACTATTACATCTGGAATAGACCTATCCCTGCGGCCCTTTTTCGGCAGTATGCCTGGCATGTCAAAAAAAGCCTAAACCTCAATACTATGAGAAAAGCCATGTCTTGCCTGAAGGGCAAGCACGACTTCTCAGCCTTTCAAGCGACCGGTAGCCCAAGGTTCCATGCGGTTCGCACTGTTATGGATGTGAGCTTGACGGCAAACGAAGCGGATGGTCACCTGGTTTTCAGCATTGAGGCTGACGGATTCTTGCGCTGCATGGTGCGCAACATCGTGGGCACCTTAGTGGACGTTGGGACGGGGAGGGTCTCGCCAGAGGAGTTTGAGAATATCTTAATGTCAAAAGATCGCAAACAGGCCGGGATAACGGCGCCTCCTCATGGTTTGTTCCTGAGGGAAGTCAAATACGGACCATCCCTTTCTGAAGCAGCGTAGCTGCGTTGCATAAGATCGCGCAGCGATCTTATGCCTTTTCCCTGACGATTTTTTTTATGAAGATATCATCATAGATAGACATGATATCCCTTCGGCTGATTACGCCAAGAAGGCTTTTGGGGTTGCGCCTGCCCACCACAGGGAGTACGGAAAAATCCCCCTGGACAATTCTGGTAAGGGCCAGAAACAGGCTATCATCTTGGGTTACAGTGACCAGGTCGCAGGTTGCAATGTCTTGTGCCGTCAATGTTTTTTCCTCATCTGCATTAAAGGCCTTCTGGCAGTCCGACAAAGAAAGGATACCGATCAACCGGCCAAGTGCGTCTACCACAGAAAAGCTGTTGTGCTTGCTATGATAAACAAGTTCCCTCAGGTCTTTCAGTGGCATGTCTGCCCTGATAGTCTCGATGTCTCGCTTTATGGCCTCCCGCACAGGTATGTTCTTCAGCAGGCTGATCTCACGATCTGATTCAATGTCTATTTTTTGGTGGCTCGATTTGATTTCCTCGACCTTCATATTATAATGCTGAATTACCTCCATACGATCCAACATGCCCAGCAGAATCGTGTGGTCTTCATCCTTGACAACAGGGAGTCTGTGAAGATTGCGAATCGTGAATTTCTTGAGCACTTCATTGAGGTCATCAGAGGGTGTTGTCACGATGATATCCGGGTTGGCGATATCCTTCATAACCACAAGGTCCCCAATTTCCTGATCAAATATGATTTCTCGAATGTCGTTAATGGAAAATATGCCGGTCAGCCGGTTTGCTTGATTCACGACCGGGAAGTAGTGTTGATCTGTTGAAGAAAACATCTTTCTAAAGGCGATCAGCGGCATGTCTTCAGGGACCAGCTTCACCTTTCGCACCTGATGGATAAGTTCTTGCACCCTAATTGTGCCAAGCACGTCCACGAAGAAGTCGCCGCGGTGCGCACGGGAGTCCAACCTGCTTGGCACCTGTTGTATATAGATCGTCCATTTTCGAGAAAGCAAGTAGACGAGCGAGCAAACCAGCAGGCTAGGCAGGAGCAGGTGATATGAATTGGTCATCTCGCTGACAAAGATAATGGTCGAAATTGGTGTATTGGATACAGCTGCAAAGAACCCTGCCATGCCAACTACCACAAAGGCGCCAGGCTCTGTCACAATGCCTGGAATGATGGCATGAAAGATCCTGCCAACAGCCCCTCCAAAGGCGCCGCCAATGACGATAGAAGGGCCAAATACGCCGCCGCTGCCCCCTGAGCCGATGGAAAAAGAAGTTGTCATTATTTTTCCGAACGCCAGGCCAAGAAGGAGGAGCGTTGGGATCTCGTTGTTTAGCGCCATTTGGGCAAATCCGTAGCCAAAGGACAAGGTTTGAGGGAGGAAAAAGCCGATGGCGCCTGTGCACAGCCCGCCGATGGCAGGTTTGATGTGATTTGGAACCTTCAGCGCCTTAGCGATGCGCTGCACGCCGTAAAACGATTTGATGTATAGGACTCCACCCCCCACCAAGATGAATGCAAGCACAATGTACGGGCCCAGTTCCAATGGATTTTGAAAGACAAAATCTTGAGACTCAAACAGAGAGCCCCATCCACACACGAGACAGAAGACACAGTAAGCAACGACTGAAGAAATGCCTGCAGGGATGATCACTTCGGATTCAAATTCAGGGTTCCGGTAGAGAACCTCGGCAGCAAAGAGCGCCCCTGCCAGGGGGGCACGAAAGATGCTTCCCACGCCGGCTCCAATGCCTGCAGCAAGCATGATGCGACGATTGCGGTCAGAGAGCTTCAGCCTTGTGGCAAGATATGAGCCAAAACCAGCCCCGATTTGGGCGATCGGCCCCTCCCGGCCTCCGGAACCTCCGGAGGTTATGGTGACCGCAGAGGCGATAGTCTTGATAAATGGTATCCTTCCGCGGATAAACCCTCCCTTATTGTGATAGGAATCAATGGCCGCATCTGTCCCGTGACCCTCTGCCTCAGGCGCAAAGGTGTAGACAAGCCATCCGCTTATGATCCCTCCTAAGGCAGGGAGAAAAAAAAGCATCCAGCGATTAAAGGGGGTTTGTGACGGCGCAAAGAGGTGTCCCTCTCCGGCGGGGGCGGGAGGCCGGTAACCGGCCATCTGATCCAAGAAGACGTGTGAACCCACCTGGCAAAGATAATGAAAGGCAATGGAGCCCAGACCGGCGATAAGTCCTATCAGGACGTAATAGAATATCCATTTTCCTGCGCTGGTGATGCGGGTGGTTCTTGACTTAAGCTCGGAATATATTGACCGTATTTTCTTTTTCAAAGGGAATTGCCATTTGGGTCAAGGTTTGGTAGATACATTATGGCTGTTTGCTATTCGAAAACCGGTTATAAATTTAATTTGTGTCCATCCAGAAATGAGGATTTTTGTTCAAGATCAAGGCATGCGAAAAAAATAACCGCAGGCATATGTGTGATATTCCGA
>JADFWI010000503.1 GCA_015222985.1 Pseudomonadota bacterium
CCCAAGGAGATCTCGCGGTGGGCATCCGCCATGGCCTGATCCTTGAGATTGTGACAAGCATTGCAAAGGCCCGCCCCTGTCCGTGCAAGCAGGCCTTCAGTATCAGCATAGTGTGGCACGTGGCATTTCAGGCACATCCCCTGTTTTGCCGGCGCGTGCTTGAATTTGTCCACGTCCAGATGAGACGCCAGATCCGGGTGACACGACAAACAGAGGCTTCCCAGGGGCCGGTTCAACCGCCCTTTTATCTTGCTCCCATGGGGATTGTGACATGCCGGGCACGCTCCCTCTTTAAGAGGTGTGTGGATATGCTCGCTTTTTGCAGATGATGCCCGGATCTTGCCGTGGCATGGATAACAATTGTCTGCCCCTGTCTCAATCAACTGATAGTCATTGTCGCTCGCGTGCTCGTCATGGCATGTGAAACACCGCCCTTTCGCAAAGGACTCATGGACGGTCCCGCCGGCAACTTCGTCCAGCATGCCTTGATGGCAGTTAAAGCAGATGCTGTTCTTGCGTTTAATCAGAAGTTTCCCGTAGGCCGTTGAATGGGGGCTGTGGCAGACCACACAACGTCCGATACGAATCGGGGTGTGAACATTCACGCGATCAAAAAGCATCTTCTCTTTCTGATGGCACGTATAACACTGCTCTGCCTCAGCAAGTTTGAGTTCGAACTTGTGACTGGATGCATGTGGGTCGTGGCAGGTTATACACACGCCCTTTTCAACCGGGCTGTGAACATTTGATTGCGTAAAATCATCCTTCTTGTGACATTGGTAGCAGAGGCTCTTGCCGGTCTCTTTCAATTCGTACTTATTCTTTGATGCATGGGGATCATGACAAGCCGTGCAATATCCCTCCTGGATGGGCCTGTGAATGTGGGACTTCTCAAACAACGACTCTTTTTCCTTGTGGCAGGAATAGCAAAGCTTTCCGTCGGGAAGAAGGGTCTGGTCATTGTGATCCGTTGCATGAGGGCTGTGGCACGAAAGGCAATCGCCCTTGTTTACCGGCTGGTGGACATGGTTCTTCATGAAGGCTGTCTTGCTTTTTCCGTGGCAACCATAGCAGAGTATTGCCCCCTCGTCCTTTACGTCCAGGGGCCGGGCAGATTCCGGCCTGTTATGGCACGCGGCGCACCGGTTTTGATCAAGGGGCGAATGCACGGATTCTCGAAGTAATCTCGTATTGGAAGAAGAATGAGGCGTATGACACGACACACACGAATCCCCTGCCGGCCTGTACCCGGAATGGCCCTTGATGAACTTTGAATTCTCGAAATCGTGACACTTCCGGCAAACACCGGCCTTCGACTCAAAAAGGAATCCCTCATGCTCAGAGCCATGAGGGTCATGGCAAGTCAAACACCCTCTGCCGGATAAAGGCTCATGTTGCATTGGCCTGGAAAAGGTGTCTTTCTTGTGGCAGATAAAACAAAGATCGTTTCCCTTTTCCTTTAACAGGTTCTTGTTCGCCGACGAATGGGGATTATGACAGCTTGTGCATTCTTCGTTCTTGGCAGGGTCGTGCACATGCTTTCTGAGGGCAAAGGTCTTGCTTTCCTTATGACAGCCGTAACATAGCTTCTTTTTGCTCACCTTCAGATAGGCACCGCCGATCACACCGTGGGGCCGGTGACACGATTCGCACTGACCCTTGTCTACCGGCCCATGAACGACTGAGGCCTTCTTGAACTCCTCGGCCTTATTCTGATGGCACTCCACACATTTCTTTCTGGCAAACCCCCTGGGTACTCTTTTCTCGCAAGAAACAGCACAACAAAGGATAATTGCGATCAGTAACAGGAAAAAAACGGCTGGTTTTGTCAGTCTCATGGCTTAACCTGAACTTACATATACTAATCTGCTAAAGCTGGGCTTTCGGTTGCTCCAGTTGAATTTTTCCAATATCTCTCCTCTATCCCCTTGAGCGTCTTCTTGTGGATCTTGATCTTGGAGGCCTTGTGCAATCTGGACAAATACTCAGATAGCTTCTTCTCAAACTTCTCCCGCCCTACAATCCTTTTCAATCTTTCAACTACCCTGGAAAACTCTATGGGCTCCCCGCCCCTTTTGCCTTTCAACTTGATGATTTTGTATTGCTTTCCATCGGCAATAACATCACTGAACTCACCGACCTTGAGTTGGCTAAGCGCATCTCTCACAGCAGGAGAAAAGCTCTCAGCACGGACCCACGCCATCCCTCTCTTTGCCGAAGAGCCATCTGACACACGAGTAGCCAGAAATTCAAAGTCGGCTCCCTGCCTGAGCTCCTCAAGGATCTTGTCCCCCTCTTTGCGGTCCCCAAAGCGCATCTCGCGAAACCATACTTCATACCCCTTCTTGAACTCGTCTATATGTTGGTTGTAATACTGTGTCAACTCCTTTTCCGTGGGAATGGCCAAGGGATAGACCAGCTTTGCCTTGAACTCATTTACCAGAAGGGCCTCTTTGCGTTTTTCGACCATATCGACAAAGGCCGGCCTATTCATGTAATTACGCCTTAAGGCCTCCTGCTCGATCAATTTGTAAGTAATCAGGCGATCCAGGACCTTTGATTTGAGGTCTTTTCGTTTTTCCTCCATCTGCCCATTGTCCTTTGACCTGCGAAACATTCCGGCCTGTCTTTGAACCGCCTTCTTCATATCATGGATGAAATCACTAAGGGGGATCGGATCGCCATTCACGTGCGCAATTGTCGACTTTTTGCCTGTATAATCCTTTTCGGAATCGAGAAGCTCAACCAACTCCTCGTCAATCCGTATATCGGCGTCCTCTCGTAACCTGGCAATAAAACCATCGGACAATTCCTTTTCCTTTTCCTTTCTGAGTTTTTTCTCAATACGCCGTCTTAACCGCTGAGATATCTCTTTGTCGGCCTGGCTCGGCTTCTCATGATGCCTCTTGAAATAGTCAAGGATCTCTTCTTCGCTTACGTTAGCCTTATCAAGAACCTCTTCTCTCCTTAACTTCATAATCGATTGTCTTGCCACAAAAGATTCCACCCTCTTTTCGAAACCATGGTCTCTGTCGAGTCCCACCCCGCGGGCCTCCTGGATCATGAGACGCTCATCAATCAACTCTTGAAGAAGATCCGAAATATTGACCCCGCCTGCCCCTCCTTCGGGTCGGGCCCCAGGCTTATCTCTGTGAATCGCCTTGATCCTCTCTTGAAGGAGACCTTCGTCAATGACTTCACCGTTCACTTCTGCGAGAACCACTTTCTTGCCGGAAGAAGCACAAAGGGACTCCACTCCATGAAAAGAAAACAAATAGAATATGAAGAAAGCAAATAGAAACGATTTTTTCATAATGATAAATGATAGATGATAAATGCTACGGCATCGCGTCAATCATCTCCCCAACCACCTTCCTGGTCAATTCGCCTGCTGACCTTATCTTGCCGAAATCAAGCACCTTTATGTAGTCGTCACCTGTTCTTCTGTGTTGGGCCATAAACAGGATTTTCCCTGTTCTCGTATCGACCAACCTTGAACTAATGCAGACAAGAGGCACAACCGCTCTTCTTCCTTCTTCGGCGCCGATGTATTCATCCACTTGACCCAGAACCACGGCATCCACACTCAGTCTCTTGCCCATTAGCTTAATAGTATCAAGATCTACGCCCGTCCTCACAATGATCCTCTCCGTCACAAGGAAGCTCTTGATGTTGCCAGGAAATTCCACCTGAAACCTTTTCGTATCAACAAGCCCAGCAATAAACGCTCCTGTTACGATCTTGCTCGCCTCTGCAACCTTTGTGTTGTTATAGAAAGGAAAAACCGCAACCTTCCTGATCTGCGATTGGTCAAAGTCTTTTCTCACGTATGCATTCGGGCCGGAGTGAGAACAAGCACAGAGTACAAACAACAAGAAAAAAAGAACAAGAAAAAAAGAACTTCGTGTTTTCGTGTTTTGCGGGCTGCGCCTTGAGAACATCACGTGGTTATATCCTGAATTTCTCTATTTCCGCCTGAAGGTTCGCACTGGCACTATTTACCTTCTCCAGAGTTTTCTCGGTATCTTCGGCAGAGCCTTCTCCAAGAAGCTTGCGTATCTCTTCGGCCGTATCATTGATTCTTCTGACCTGATCCCTCAACTCGGCCACCATCACGTTGATGGCATTTGCCAGGTCATGCACCTCGCTGCCTTTTCGAAGTTTTATGACCTTTGTCAAATCCCCGTTACCGATGTCAACGAGATCTTTTTCTATCCGGTGAAGCGGCCCTGCAAAGGCGTGAGGAAAGAAAAGGGCCGTAACAACCCCCAAGATCAAGCTCGCAAAAAAGCCACAAACGAGCACAGGCAAGAGAAAGTCCAGGAAATTTTTCGCCTTAACGTGAAACAAACGGTAGGAAATCCCGACGTTTATGTTGCTGTAGAAATAAAATACAGCCCCCGCAAGAACCAGAGAGAGAAAAACAATCCCCCAAACCTTGAACAACATGCGCAACTGCAGTTGCTTTTTTATGGAGTAATTGAAAAACCTTCTCCGCTTGTAACTTCTCTCGGTTGACATAGTACCTCCGTGATTCAAATGAGCTAAAATGCCTAAAATCCGTGAAATGCCTAAAATTCATTCACAAAAAACCGAACTTGTGACTATAGATCATCTTCATTTGTTCGCAATAGATGTGAAAATCGCGAGCAATTCACTGCACTCATCGTATTGAGGCTTCACTTTCTCCCAGGACAGCCACTCGCTCTCTACAATCTTTAGGCATTTCCAACTTTCAATACCCCTCGTGACAGGAGATGCAAATATCTCTTGTGATTTCTTTTCGGGCAAAATACCGCCTGCTCCCGCCATGAGGAAAGTGGCAGGTAACACAAGTAAGAACGCCGCCTTCCAATGTGGGTAAATCATCAGGGACCTTTGTTTTCTCGCTTGCCCCTATTCCCACAGGGTGAGATACGCCCAGATCTTCAGGAGGATGACACTCATGTTGATAGCATCCATCAATGGCTAAGGCCTTGCCATCACGTAGTTCCGGGTGGTCATCTTCAGAGATCGTGACTGCCCGTACCTGTGGCTCTTCTTCCGGTGACGGTTCCTCCACTTTGAGGTATTCAACTGTTACACTCGAAGGCTCTGTGGTTTCAAGATACAGGCCAAGATCGGAATTCAAGAGGAAGGTCTCCGCCCTGTTTACGGCCAAGCGCCTGTCGTGCGTCTTATCAACCCCTTTCTTCTCAATATCGGACGGCAGAGGCTGTGTCTTAGCCGTGTTGAAGGTCAAGTCCTCAGAAACGGCTTCATTGCCAAAAATGTCCCGACTCACAACACGAAAGTGGTATTGCCTTCCTCCTTCCAGTTCATAGATATTCACGCTATGCTGCCTGACCAGCGCGTTATCTTCCGGCGTGCGCCGGCCATACAGGGCTGAGAATCCGTATTCCACACAAGAGGTCGATGGCTCGTCGGTCTCCCACGTTATGGTGGTTTCAAGGAATACACCCTTTACGACAGGACTCACCTCGACTCCGGATATCTTGGGCGGCTTCTTGTCGTCCCTTCTAATGTCCTCAACGTTTTCCGGCACGACCCCCTTGAATTCCTTTTTCACCTGGTTTCCGGACATGTCTTTAAAGATAATAGTGATATCGTACCTTGCTCGGTAAACAAGCCCCCTAAGCAAGATTGTGTGTTCCGCAAGATACTCAGGATAGGTCAGGACGACAGGCTGCAATATTTCCCTGCTCAATGCAGGACTAACAATGCCAGCGGAGCTCTGTTTCAAATGACATTTTTCGCATTGTTTCTCTTCAAATGGGAGATGCCGGTAAGAGTTGGAAAGGCCCTCTTCGTAAACATCTTGATGGCAGGATACACAGACGCTTTCAACTTCATCATTCTGAGAAAGGGCCAACGACCAAAGGAGCACAACCAGCGCAAGGCCTAACAAGACCAAACATTTTTTCTGATCTATCCGATCAAAAATCCTCAATCCAAACCTCCCCTTTTTCCTCAACCGGCTTTAATTTGGTCCTTTCAGGCTCGGGTCGTTTCAAGGGACGCTTTTCCACCCGTAACCGGTTCCCTGCAACATCAGTCACCTCAAGGGAGTAGGTAAGGAGGTTATCTCCCTCTTGTTTCAGCCCTTTTTTGCTTTTTTTTTTACTTTAGCGGCCAAGGTTCCTGGAATATCCCCCTCCCCTTCAAACCTTGCTGCCTCAGATCCTGTTCTATCGTAAACAATGATCTCCCAGTATGCTATCTCGCTCCTGTCATTGGCCTTCAGAGCCAGGGTCAAGCCTTCTTCACTTTCCCCGGCAATGGCAACTGCGACTTTGGGCGCTGTCGCATCCACCACGACCTTCTCTGTCAATGTGGAAGTCGTGTTGCCGGCCTCATCCTCTACAACCAACCGACAAAAATAGATCCCGTCTTGAACGGCCCTATACTCATTATCCACACCCCTCCACACAAAACCCTCAGGCAACGCGCCCATGCCATCCTCTGACCGAACAACCCGGCCGTCTTCATTACTAATCTC
>JADFWI010000504.1 GCA_015222985.1 Pseudomonadota bacterium
ACGGGCGCGCTCCTGGTGATAGCCGGGCTCATGCTGTTCGTCCAGGGACTTGAAATGGCGCTCTTTCCTATTGGGGAGGCCCTGGCCCTGGCCTTTGCACGAAAAGGCAGCCTTGCCTGGCTTTTAATCTTCGGCTTTGCCCTGGGGTTTTCCACCACAGTGGCCGAACCTGCTCTGATTGCCATTGCAAAGGCTGCTGCACAAGTGGCGGCCCAGGGAAATATTATTGCCTCTGACGAACAAACCCAGATATCCTACGCACTGGGGTTGCGCCTCACAGTGGCGGTTTCCGTAGGTCTGGCTATCAGCATAGGCATAATTCGGATTCTTCGCGGATGGCCTCTTCATTATCTCATTATCGGTGGCTATGTCATTGTGATGGCTATGACCATGATAGCCCCGAAAGAAATCGTGGGCATTGCCTATGACTCGGGAGGCGTGACCACCTCCACGATCACGGTGCCCCTCGTAACTGCCCTTGGAGTCGGCCTTGCCTCCTCTATCCGGGGCCGTAATCCACTTGTGGATGGTTTTGGCCTTATTGCTTTTGCTTCCGTCCTTCCCATGATTTTTGTTATGGGGTTTGGCATGGTAGTTTTTGGCGTAAAGACCTTCTGGTAGATATATATGTTGCTTGAAATTGGACAGACGTTTGTGGCCACGTGCCGGGATGTTTTCCCCGTGCTGGCGCTTATGCTGGGCTTTCAATTCATCGTACTGCGCCAGCCCATCCCCCACTGGCAGCGCGTGGTCGTGGGCTTCGTATGTGTTTTGATGGGGCTGACCCTGTTCCTCGTGGGACTGGAGAAAGCGCTTTTCCCGTTGGGAAAGATCATGGCCAAACAGCTCTCAGCCCCTGAGTTTGTCTTCGGATCAGAAACAGCACCCCAAAGACCGGATTGGTGGGCTTACGGCTGGATCTATGTATTTGGCGCTTTGATCGGTTTTGCCACCACCATCGCAGAACCTGCGCTCATTGCAGTTGCCTACAAGGCAAACCAGGTCTCCCGGGGGACCATCAGCCAATGGGGATTGCGTATTGCCGTAGCGTTTGGGGTGTCCATAGGAATTGCATTGGGGACTTTCAGGATCGTTACCGGAACCCCTCTCTTCGTGTATATAGTGGCCGGATACATTGTCGTGGTGATCCAGACCATCTTTGCGCCAAAAGAAATTATTCCGCTTGCCTACGATTCCGGAGGGGTGACCACGTCTACCGTGACGGTTCCATTAGTTGCGGCTTTGGGCCTCGGGCTTTCTACAACCATCCCTGGGCGCAACCCGGCCCTGGACGGGTTTGGCCTGATCGCCTTCGCAAGTTTGTTTCCAATGATAACGGTGATGGGTTATGTTCAGTTTGTTGGATGGTGGGCAAAAATACGTTTGAAGTCCAGGAGGGAGCGATAGCATGAAATTTAAAGTAATCATTTCGACCGTGAAGACCGATGTGACCGATCGTATCGTGGATGCCGCAAAGGAGACCGGCGCTACCGGCGCCACGATTATTCCTGGGCGCGGCACGGGCATCCATGAAGCAAAGAGCTTTTTTGGGCTGATCCTTGAGGCACAGACAGATTTGGTCATGTTTCTGATAGGGGAACATCTGGTGGAAGCGGTCTTGAAGGCAATCTACAGGGCAGGCCATTTTGAAAAACCCGGCACAGGCATCGCTTTCGTATTGCCTGTGGAACAGGTGGTTGGTCTGGAGAGCCAGATAGATCATTTCAAAGAAGAGGTTTGAGAAGAGTTCTTTTTAACCTCAGAATTGAGAGGCTAAGGGCTTGAAAAAAAATTAATAAACGGTCCTCCGAGGAAGTCCCCTTGGGACAAGGATGGCCGTAATGAAAGACTGGATAAGTCAAGTCCTGCTAAAGCAGGATAAAATGGGCATGCAAGTATCATGTTGTCATTTTACCGAAATATCGTAAAAAATAATTTCTTGAAAAATTGGACGCTTTTTGGTTTAATTAAAGAAGTGCAGGCGACGTTCACTCACAGATCTCGATGATTATCTTCCCGTCACTATGAACAGCTCTTTCGAAAGATCCTGTTGTGGAGTATTTGTTCCTTCAAGATAAGTTGCCATTGAAAAGAGGATTTTGCTCTGAAGTGCTTCAGTATTCCT
>JADFWI010000505.1 GCA_015222985.1 Pseudomonadota bacterium
ACAATTGCTGAAAACAATGAATCCCTGCGGCGGATCATTGATGCTGCAAAAGAAAATGTAGTCGAAGGCAAAATCGTCCATGGTATGGTCGACAGAAACGCATTAGTTTATTATGAATTGCTTTTGAAAACGGTCCCCAAGATGTCGTACGACATTACTTCTACAATGTTTGGTTTGCAGGTCCACCCGATCGACTACTATGTCACCAACGGTTTCGATTACTTCATCATATCGGAGAACATGAAGCGATCGCGTACGACCGATTTAATCGAGCGAGGGAATCCTTATGTGGCGCGGTTCTATAGCAGCCTAGACCAAAATGTCCGCCTGTGCCTGATCAAGGTGATCGAGCCAGGATGCTTCAACCGTGGAGATACTTTTTACATTTATCGACTAAATCGTAACAATTATTGACCTTTGCAATACAGCTATCAGACTTCCTATAGCGCTATGCAAAAAAATGAATCTACATTTACAAAAACACAATTAACGCCAATTCAAAAATTATTTCTATTCTCACTTTTTTGCGGCCTGGTAAAACCGTTCTGGCTTATTTCATATTTTCTCCCACCTGCAGGCATTTCGAAGGTTATACCGGCAGGTTTAGTTATAATTTTCTTACTATTTCTGATCAGAAACTCTTCGATTGTTCGTATTAACAGGCCAATCTTACTTTATTGTGGCGTTACGTTTCTTTCCATCGTTTTTGCATATAATACTGGCATGTCGCGCAGATTCTTTCTACCGATCATCTTCCTTGCGATTACCGTTACCACAGCACTAACTTATTTCCGCAACTATGCGCAAATCCAAAAGATATTTGCTACATTTATCTTGGCATCAATTATTTTGACAGCCTTCGGTATTATAGGTTCTGGACGAATTATTTGGCATAGCGTTTTGGACAACCAGGACGCATTCGGTCCGTTTATGTGTATCGTGTTCGGAATGAGCTTTTTTCTTAAGGATATTAAAGGCTCTTCCTTTATTAGAACCTATTCCAAGATCTTATTGGTAGCATCGAGCTGCGGCCTTATTTTGTCATTTGCCCGCGGAGCTTTTCTTTCCTTTTTACTCCTTGTCGTTTTAATTTTATTGCAATCTCGGAGGAAATTTCGTTTCTTATTTTTGGCCCTTTTCGGTGCCATTTTATTCATTATTGTTGCCAATACATTTTTTCCGGATGGTGCTTTTTGGAAAGAAATGGGAACTATTTTTTCTAAAGACACCGAAACGGGGACAGGTCGTGATCGAACGCTTTTATGGGGGTGTGCCTGGGAAATATTTAAAGATCATCCTGTGCTCGGTGTTGGTCCTCGAAACTTTGGATTAATCCTCCCCAAATACCTAACGGAGGAATTCTATCGAGGATATCATGCCTATGGCCGGGTTACTCACAACATTTTTTTTCAGCTCCTTTCGGAAGGCGGTCTGCTCACAATTATAGCTTTTGGCCTGTTACTAAAAACTTTTTTTTCTTTGAGGTCTTCAGTCGATCACCTTTCATATGATATCAGCGATATTTCAAATCCAGAAATATTTAAATCAGCAGACCCAAATAATTTGCCGACAAGCGTGCAAGCTGATAATTTAAAACGGTTCAGCCAAGCGCTATATGCAGGGATGATTGCCTATTTAGCGAATGGTTTTTTCTACGACTTATTTTACACTGGCTGGTTCTGGTTTTTATTCTACACCAACATGACCATATACTATCTAACCAAAGATGTTCAATCTGAATTGTCCTATATTCTAAAAGATGAAAAAACATCACTACATCCAGTTAGGTCACAAACTTTCTAAAGCATTTAAAACACCTGGTAAGGCTATTGATTTTTTTTTGTCTTATCTGATAGGCGGTTATTACCGTGTCAAATATCAATTTATCTTTAACAAAGCATTTTTCGGGCGAAACATCCGAGTTCGTGGGAAACTTATCATTAAGGGACCAGGGAAGGTTGTGTTTGGCGATGATATCGTCTTGGAAGGTCGGGGGCATCCTGTCACACCCTTTACTCATAGTGAAGGCGCAAAGATTTTTGTTGGCTCGCATTCATTCCTTAACGGAACCCGCTTCGGCTGTCAGCGTGAAATTGTAGTCGGCCCTTTTGCAATTCTGGGAGACGCAAGGATCATGGACACTGATTTCCACAGTACGATGATCAACAGATGGGATCCGGCCGCTCCAGTGTCTGTCGCTTCAGTCAAATTGGGAACCAATGTGTGGATCGCCAGCGGTGCCGCAATCTTGAAGGGAGTCACAATTGGGGACAACTCGGTCATTGCCTTCGGGGCCGTAGTCACGAACTCCATCCCCGCAAACGCCGTCGCAGTTGGTAACCCGGCCAAGGTGGTAAAACGGATAAGTTACGATGATAGCAAAATTCATTCTAAAGGTTAAGCGCGCGGAAAACAAATTTTACAGAGGCTTGTACCGCACCGGTAAGTTCGTGAAGACCTTCTCCATCCCATCAGTGAAGTTCATCCACTTGCCCTTGTTTTATCTGAATTCCATAGCTCTCGGTTTTCTATCTCAGCTGAAAACAAAATTGTGGGATGTTCCTCTTTTCAGAGCTCGTTGCGAAGTGATCGGCCCGCGAGTTTATCTGCCTAACGGCTTGCCGTTGATTCTGGGCGCACATTTGAAGCTGCTGATCGGCGACAATGTCACCATCAGTCGTTCAACCATTGGCGCCAGCAAAGTCTTGGACGAGCCTGTTCTGGAAATCGGTGACAACTCATCCATCGGCTACGGAACTACTATCAGCGTGGCCGAGAAGATAACCATCGGGAGGGATTGCCTAATTTCTATCCACTGCCTGATCATGGACAGTGATGACCATCCCTTGGATCCTGATAAGCGCCGACACAACTTTCCTGTTGATCGAGGTGATATCAAACCCATTAAAATCGGAGACAATGTCTGGATTGGCGCCTATTCGGCTGTCCTCAAAGGAGTTGCAATCGGTAACAATACAGTCGTGGCCGCCCATGCCGTCGTCACCCATAGCCTTCCATCCAATTGCATCTGTGCCGGATCTCCCGCTAAAGTCATCAGACGCCTCACCTCGTAATGGTATCCGAGCTTTGATGCCTATGTCTGTCTCACGAAGCAGAGAGATTGACATGTTCCGCGGTATCGTCATCCTGGACATGATCCTGATCCATTTCGACACCTATTTCCCAACGTTGGTGCGCAAGCTGCTGCACTACTTTGATTTCGCCATGGACGGGTTTCTTTTTGCGGCCGGCCTCATGATCGGCGCTCACTACTTTGACCGATTCTGCATCCACCCGAATCTGGTGGCACGACGTATCTGGTATCGGACCTTGGAGCTGTATGGCTATTATCTTCTGATCGTATTTACCATTATCGCCCCATTTTACTACGTTGTCCTTGATTTCCATGACAGTGCTTTTTTTCGTTTGATCGTGGAGCTGATTCTCGTCAAGAAACAAGTGGGTATTGCGCACATTCTACCGACTTTCATTCCCCTGTTTCTTACAGCACCTTTAATTCTTTGGCTTATTGCCAATCGCCGTATTTTCTGGGTGCTCATCGCCAGCTTCGTCTTATTTCTTGTTGGCCTGCACTGGCCTTATCTTTTCAGTTACGCCGATGAACCGATCTTTCCCGTGATTATCTGGCAGGCGTATTTCTGTATCGGCCTTTTCTTTGGCATGAACGGCTTCGTCACAATCGAGAAAATTGCCAGAAGCCGAAAATTTGCTGTCCTTGTCAACACAGCCTTTTTGCTACTGGCAGTTCTCAAATTTGGAACCTCGCAGATACCCCTGCTGGAAACACTGCGTGCGGAATACGGCCTGTTTCACTTCCGGCGGTTTCCACTTAACATGTGGGGCTTCATGTTTGGCATTTCCCTCGTGTTTCTTGTCCTGCATCTGGTCTATCGTTTTTTCAATGTGATCAAATTTTTCGGTGGAATAAATACCATTGTGGAGCGCTTTGGGAGGCATAGTTTGCTTGTATTTGTCGTCCATGCCTACTTCGTATACCTCGCCTTGGCGATCGCCAAGCTAACCGGATCCGTTTTGTGGCCAAGCGCCATATTCGGAGCTTGCCTATTTTCTCTGGTATTGATCACTCGTCAAATCGAAAGAGAGCGCTCAGAACGCCGTCGCAGTCACCCTGGGGTGCGTACCGAGTAACTCATTGGCCTCGTGATACAGTTTTCCATCCCGGTTTCGGGTTCGAGAATCCTCCAACATAGAATAGGTCATGGCTTATGCTATTATCCGAGCTGAAAAAATTAACAAAGCACACGGCCATATACGGGATCGGCACCTTCGCCAGCCGTTCCGTTGGCTTTTTCATGTTGCCGGTTTACACCCATTTTTTGTTGCCGTCCGATTACGGCATTTTGGAACTGATCGACCTGACCAGTTTCATTTTGATATTTGTTTTTTCCCTGGCTCTCGACAAAGCCGTGCTTCGTTTTTACAACCTCAGTGACACCGACCTTGATCGTAAATCTGTGATTTCTTCTTCCATTCTGCTTTGGCATATTTATGGCCTAATTGTTTTGCTCCTCATTTTGCCGCTTGCCGGCTTCTTTTCCATTACTGTCATCGGTTCGGCCGAGTATTCCCGTCTTTTTCTAATCGCCTTCATCAATGTTTTCTTAGTTTCATCCTTTTCTCTTTCAAAAACCATTTTAAGAGCTCAAAACCGTTCCTATGTATTCACATTATATTCTTTGGGCTACACTTTCGTTGCCGTGATTTTCAATATTCTGTTCATAGCAATTTTGCAGGTGGGCGTGATCGGCTACCTCTATGCCACCCTGATTGGCTCTGCAGTCTGCGGTACAATTCTTGTTTGCAAATTGCTCAAAGAGGTTGGATTCCGTATCGATTTTGCTATTTTCAGGCAAATGCTACGATATGCGATCCCTTTTATTCCTTCAAGCTTGCTTCTTTTCGTACTGAACTGGTCAGATCGCTATATTCTGCGCTTGTTTCGCGACTTGGACGAAATTGGCCTGTATGCGCTGGGATACAAGATAGGGATGGTTCTCGTCTTTCTGGTGGTCATGCCCTTTGATCTGATCTGGAGTTCCTATATTTTCGAAGCTTCAAAAAAACTGGATGCAAAGCGTATATATACCATTTTTTCAACTTACTTCTTCTTCGTGACCTGGCTTATCGGACTCGGTATTGCGATCTTCGCGGAAGAAATCATCAGCGTCATGTCCGATCCCAAGTTTTACGAGGCGCACCGCCTCGTTCCGATCATTATTCTCGGAATGCTTTTTATGACCTCCATTCAAATCACACGAATAGGCATCCTGATCAAGGGGAAAAGCAAATTCCTGCCACTGGCTAATGGAATTGCCGCCGTGCTCAACATTTTGCTGAATTTCTTCTTGATCCCAAAAATCGGAATGTACGGGGCTGCCATCACCACGGCTATCTCCTTTTTCGTCTGCACACTGCTGCTCTTTCTGATGTCGCAGAGAATGTACCATATCGAATTCGAATATCGCCGTATAGCAAAAATCATTGGAATTGCTGTAGGCATCTTTGCGGTCGCTTACATGGTCACCTCCGAATCTCTGCTGGTGAATGTCATCATCAAGGCCACGTTGCTGCTATCTTTTCCTATTTTTCTCATGTTGCTGCGCTTTTATTCAGACGACGAAATTTTTATCATCAAAAAAACAACAGCGGCCGGACTTCTTAGCCTACGTCAACGCTTGATTTTATGGTCGCCATGGCACGTCTCTGACAGTGACGATGCAAGGCCAGATGATGACTAGCCTTTGGATCACATGGGAAGACCATCGCCGCTCACGGGAGTTGGCACGAAGCTTGGACGGGATGAAGTATGTCGTCCATGAGCTGGATGCATTTTTTTTGCTGCGCTATCCAGTCCTGCTATTCAAAACCTGGCGCTCGCTTGAGCGGGAACGCCCCGCGCTTGTCTGTGTACAAAATCCATCGGTCGTCCTGACGGCTTTTATGTGCACCGTCGGCAAAGCGCTGGGGTGCGTGATAGTGGTTGACGCGCACAATGCCGGTCTGGCTCCTCACCGGCGCGCCTTGAGCTTTCTTCGGCCTCTTTACCGTTTTCTCCAGAAGCGGGCCGATATTACGATAGTGACGAATCCGTCCTTGGCCGCCGATGTCCGCCGATCTGGAGGCCGTCCGTTTGTTCTTCCTGACAAAATTCCGTCTTTGCCCGACGTTGTGCGAACGAATCTCCCGGGACGATTCAACATTGCCTTCATTTGCACCTTCGCGGAGGACGAACCATACCTCGAGGTAATTCAAAGCGCAGCCTTGCTTCCTGGGAACGTAGTAATCCACATCACAGGCAATTACCAAAAAGGAGGTGAGTCTTTGCTGCGCAACAAGCCTGGAAACGTTATCTTCACCGGATTTCTACCCGAATTAGATTATGTCGCCTTATTGGCCTCTTGCGATGCCATCATTGATCTAACTATGCGCGATGACTGCCTTGTTTGCGGCGCCTACGAGGGTGTGGCCCTTGGTAAACCCCTGATATTGTCCGACACAACCGCCTCCCGTCACTACTTTACCAAAGGCGTTATTTATACCTTAAACCATCATGTGGCTGTTACTCGAAGCATCCTTGAATGTCTGAGCCGACGAGACCAGCTGAGAGACGAAATCGTGGAGTTTAGATCCGAATTAGCAAACGCCTGGGAAACCTCGAAGCGAAGATTACAACGTCTGATCAACGCGTATAGCACTGATCGAGTTAAATTCCGCGAGGATGTGTGATTGAAACTGATCATAGAAGATTGACTTTTTAACAAATGTCTTTCCAGACCGCACAGATTGAAAACAACGACGTAAGGCTTATGGACGACAATTCACCCTTGGTCAGCGTCATTGTTCCGACGTTTAATTGTCGGGATTTTATTGTGCAGGCCCTCCAATCGATCCTGAATCAGACGTACCCCAAAATCGAAGTGATCGTCATCGATGATGGCTCTACTGATGATACTCAATCGGTTCTATCTCCTTTCCGCCGAGATAAACGGATAAAATATTTCTACCAGTCGAACGCTGGACAGGCCGCCGCCCGGAACAAAGGTTTGTCCTTAGCAAATGGAACATACATCGCATTCCTTGATGCAGACGATCAATGGCAGCCAACAAAAATCGCAAAACAAATAGCACAGCTATCACATTCGAGAAACGGTGTTGTCTATTCGAATTTCCAGATCATCGACGGCGTTACTGGGAAATCTATTGCCTACCATCGCGGCACGCGTTACGAGCAATTGCGCTACGGCAAAGTGACATATTGGCTCTCTTTTTTTAATTTTATTCCCTTCTCCTCAGTTATGGTCAGGCGGGATTGCATTCAAAAAGTTGGGTCCCTTGACGATCGTATAAAGATGGGAGACGATTGGGATCTCTTGCTACGCTTGTCGGTCTACTTCCGTTTTGATTTTGTTGACGAACCCTTACTAATCTACCGCATGGGGCGAGCACAACAGTTGTCCGCTAACATGTCCAAGCGTTTTGAGCAGCAGGACCTGATCATTCAAAAGTTTTTTATTTCTTTTCCCGGGCTGTTTTCGAAACGTCACATCCGACGAACCGCCTCCGTGCGCTATTGCTTTAGAGGACGTTTTTATTCACACCATGACTTCAAGAAATCCTTGTACTTGTATCTTGAAGCCTTTCGCCTCAACCCCACCAACTTGGTCGCCATCAAGGGAATCATCCGGCTTTTTGCTATTCAACTCGGCTTGAAGCACAATTAATCACCTCTACTCCATGTGGTTGGCATGACTTTTACTTCATTGGCCAAAAAGCAACACTTTGTATCCAGCGCCGTTGTTCGAACTTTCTTGACATCCAGCTGTGATTTTGGGGCCTATGCGAACCTGTTTCGTCTGTTTCTCAATAGCTTTATACAGCGCTTTGATTCTGAGAATGCAACGGTGCGGTTTCCTGGTTACCCAAGCGTTAACGGACGGTACCAGGACAGCATCGAAGGCTTTACCCGGTTTTTCCCCCTGATCTCCGCCTGGTTATCATCAGGTCGCCAATCTGTAATAAACTTAGGAGGTGATTTGACGGTGGATCTTGACGATCTTGTGCGCCGGACCCTGCGGAATGCTCTCGATCCTAAATCGAGAGGGTATTATGGCAAGATTTCGAATCACGATAACCGTGTTATCGCCGCGGCTCTAATCTCGCTGTCTCTATGGCAATTAAAGGAAACGGTATTTGAAAATATAGGTGAGCGTGAAAAACAAATGATCTCTGATTGGTTAAACCAGGTAAATACGGTTGAGGTGGCCGACAACAACTGGCATCTTTTCGTAGTGATGGTCAACGCTGTATTAAAGCGCCTTGGTTTGCCTTATTCGTCAACACAATACGCTAAGCACTATAACCGTCACAAGTCATTCTATCTTGGTAATGGCTGGTACAGTGACGGGCCAGAAGGAATCGTTGATTACTACAACGCCTGGGAGGTGCACCCTTTTCTAGCTTGGATCGATCAGATCGATCCGGAATTAGACCGTACCTTCATTCGCCGGACCACTAAACAATTTCTAGAATCTTTCATCTATTTTTTTTCACCCGCAGGCTTCCCGATTTTTGGGCGTAGCATATGTTATCGCCTTGCTCTACCAACCGCTTTCATTCTTGCGGAGGCCTTTGGGTGGTCATCGCTAAAAACAGGTACAGCACGCTCCGCATTGAACGCTGTATGGCGTCATTTTCTGCAGCGCGGAGCCGTGCGGAACGGTTTCATCACGCAAGGATATTATGGTGAGAGTTTGGATTTTCTGGACAACTACTCAGGGCCTGCTAGCTGCAATTGGTCGCTTCTGTCTTTGGCAGCTGCTTTGGCTCATCCATCGGAATCCGAGTTTTGGACAATAGCCCCCATACCATTGCCAATTGAGCACCAGTCTTATGAGTTATCCCTGCCAGCCGCTGGGATGCTTGTCACAGGAAAGTCTTCCACTCAAAGGATAACGGTTAGATTGCAGATAAACGAAGCAATCGTCGCCACTTCATCTAATATAACTATTTCAAGGTTTTCGCTTGCCCAGAAGGTCATTGTTAGATTTCTATCCATGCTTCACCTCTTTGACTATATAGTCTCTCCTACAATGCCATACCAAATTCGTAGGCTTTTGACCCGTCCCAGCAACTGGGAAGTAAAATACAAATTATCTGAATATCATTCAGATAAGCCCTATTGTATCGATTAATTGTCTCCCGAGCTTGACTTTCCTATTTATTTTTTGTAATGTATATTTTATTCTTTAAGATCACTAAGATAGAGTCTTTTTCAGTGTATACAC
>JADFWI010000506.1 GCA_015222985.1 Pseudomonadota bacterium
GAGGGATCATGACCCGACGGCGGATCTCAGAGCGGAGAGCTCGTTGCGGCTTGGAGGCATGAAGACTTTCTCAAGCCGTGGAGCTATCCAGAAATCATGGAATAACTTGGGGTGCAAAGGATTTCAAGATAGTGTGGTCCGCATGGTCGGGAATATATTGTCTAGTAATATGTTCAAATTAGAATGGGAAAAATTAATTTGATACCCTATTCCCCTTTTTTATTAAAAGGTTCATAGAGGTTCATTTTGGACAAAATCAATAAAAAAGAACTCAGCGAAATAGATATCTGCGATCTGTTCATCACGCCAGCAATCAAAAATTCTGGTTGGGATCAAATGAGGCAAATTCGGCGCGAAGTGACGCTCACGCCAGGCCCCATCATTGTAAGGGGCAATATGTCATCTCGTAACAAGAAAAAGAGAAAATTCGCCGACTATGTTCTTTCTTGGGAGCCGGACGTCCCAGTTGCCGTTGTGGAAGCCAAAGATAACAAACACACCGTTAGCCACGGCATGCAGCAGGCCTTAAGTTATGCCGGAATATTACAGGTGCCAAGCGCATTCAGTTCTAATGGTGACGCCTTCGCCTCACACAATAACGTGCCCACAGCCGGAGAGGATATTGAAACCCAATTTCCGCTTGAACAATTCCCGCTGCCACAAACACTCTGGCAACGTTATAAAACATATCGCGGCATTGAAGACACTTCAGAAGAACTGGTCCTGCAGCCTTATCATTTAGACAGTTCATGGAAGGAACCTCGCTATTATCAAGTTGAGGCCATTAATCGGGTAATTGAAGCAGTCGCCAAAGGACAAAAGCGTTTATTACTGGTCATGGCCACCGGGACCGGCAAGACCTACACAACATTTCAAATCATCTGGCGGCTCTGGAAGGCAAAAGCTGTCAAACGAGCCCTGTTTTTAGTCGATCGGAATATTTTAGCCGATCAAACACTTGTCAATGACTTCAAGCCCTTTGGCTCTGTCATGGCCAAGGTCAAAAACCGCAAGATCGATCCAGCCTACGAAATCCACCTAGCCCTCTATCAGGCCATAACGGGGCCGGACGAAGGAGACAAAATTTTTAAGAAAGTCTCCCCCGATTTCTTCGACATGATCGTCATAGACGAGTGCCACCGTGGGAGCGCTGCAGAGGATTCCGCCTGGCGTGAAATCCTTGAATACTTCTCAGGCGCTATACAACTGGGTATGACCGCCACACCCAAGGAAACAAAATACGTTTCCAATATAGACTATTTTGGTGAGCCTGTTTACACCTACAGCCTGAAGCAGGGGATTCAAGACGGTTTTCTTGCGCCCTACAAAGTGGTGCGTATCGATATCGACAAAGACATCTACGGCTGGACACCACCTCCCGGCATGACGGATGATCTTGGCCAGGAAATTGAAGGCCGCACCTATAACCAAAAGGATATGGATCGCATACTCGTCCTTAATCAGCGCACAAAACTGGTCGCCAGACGAGTCATGCAATTTCTTAATGCAACCGATCCCTTTGCAAAGACCATCATCTTCTGTGAAGATATCGACCATGCCGAACGCATGCGTGCTGCTATCGTCAATGCCGCCGGGCAACTTGCCATCGACAACCCCAAATATGTAGTGCGAATTACCGGTGATAGTGTTGAAGGCAAGGCAGAACTCGATAATTTTATCGATCCCGAAAGCAAATTCCCCGTTATTGCCACCACTTCAGATCTCTTAACGACTGGTGTCGACGCAAAAACCTGTAAGCTCATCGTGCTGGATAAAACCATCAGCTCAATGACAATATTCAAACAGATCATCGGGCGGGGTACTCGCATAGAAGAAGAGTACAACAAATACTTTTTTACCATTATGGATTTCAAAAAGGCCACCGAACTGTTCAGAGATCCTGAATTTGACGGGGAACCGGTGATTATTTTTGAACCTGGAGATGACGACGACCCTGTTCCCCCTGATCCAGAATACCCCGAGGATGACGATTATGGCGACGATGATGACGGCGAAGGTGTGAAGAAAATTTTTGTTAGTGGTGTTCCCGCCACAATCATTGCCGAGCGTATTGCATATTGCGGCCCAGATGGCAAACTGATTACCGAATCATATCGTGATTTCACCCGCAAGCAGATCAAATCCGAGTTTACATCACTGGGCGAATTTCTGCGGCGTTGGAACACTGCTAAGAAAAAGCAGGTCATTATCGAATTGCTTGAAGAGCACGGTATCGTTCTGGACAATCTTGCTGAGGAGATAGGCAAAGAGTTTGGCGACTTTGACCTCATCTGCCATATCGCCTACGATCAGCCCCCACTCACCCGAAAAGAGCGGTCCAACAATGTCAAAAAACGGAACTATTTTACCAAATATGGCGAGCAGGCAAGAGCGGTGCTCAATGCCTTGCTCGATAAATATGCCGATGAAGGCATCCTTACCCTTGAAAACGCAAAGGTGCTTAAGCTTAAACCCTTTAGCGACATGGGCACGCCCATGGAAATTATCAACCAGGTCTTTGGCGGCAAAACGAACTACGAAAACGCTATTCAAGAGCTGGAGCAAGAATTATTTGATTTGGAGCAAATCGCATGAGTAATGTGTCCGGCATAATAAAATCCATTCAAGATATCATGCGCAAAGACGTCGGCGTCGACGGCGACGCCCAGCGCATCAGCCAGTTGGTCTGGATGTTTTTTCTTAAAATCCTTGATGACCGGGAAGACGAGTTGGATCTTCTCGAAAACGATTACAAATCCCCACTGCCGGCACACCTGCGGTGGCGAGCCTGGGCGAAAAACCCCGAGGGCATGACCGGCGACGAGTTGGCCGATTTTATCAACGTGCAGCTTTTTCCCTACCTAAAGGACAAACTCAACACTCACGGCCCGGCTGGCAAGCGGGCCATGGTGGTGCGAGACCTATTTGAAGACGCCTACAACTACATGAAATCCGGCACTTTGATGCGCCAGGTGATCAATAAACTCTGTGAGATAGACTTCAACACCAAAAAAGACCGCCACACTTTCGGCGGTATTTACGAGCAAATCCTCAAAGACCTGCAGAGCGCAGGCAATGCCGGTGAATTTTACACCCCACGCGCTGTCACGCGCTTTATCGTCAACAGAGTTGCCCCCCGGTTAGACGAAACCGTGCTTGACCCGGCTTGCGGTACCGGCGGCTTTCTGACCTGCACCATCGAGCA
Source organism: Pseudomonadota bacterium (assembly GCA_015222985.1). GTDB lineage: Bacteria > Desulfobacterota > Desulfobacteria > Desulfobacterales. The sequence goes on from JADFWI010000506.1 coordinate 3,206, forward strand.
TAAACGCAAACATTACGTAAAAAATACGGATGACGAAGAAACCCTGCAAACCTCTCTCCGTGGTGTCGAGAAAAAATCCCTGCCGCATATGCTTTGCGTCACCAACATGATTTTGCATGAAATCGACACACCCACCAATATCAGGCATGACAACACCCTTAGCCGTCCGTACAAGGATTACAGCAATAGAGACAAGGTCAATGTCGTTGTCACCAACCCACCCTTTGGTGGCATGGAGGAAGATGGCATCGAGAACAACTTCCCAGCCAGTTTTCGTACGCGTGAAACGGCTGACCTGTTTTTGGTGTTGATTATTAAGCTTTTAAAGAATCAGGGCCGTGCCGCCGTGGTCCTGCCGGACGGTTTTCTCTTTGGCGAAGGCATGAAAACCCGGCTCAAGGA
>JADFWI010000507.1 GCA_015222985.1 Pseudomonadota bacterium
GCAAAACCGATATCGAGCGGCTGAATAGATGATTAATCTGATAGAGCTCGGGTTCACTGTCACGGAAGATACCATAGAGCCCTCGTTCGCACACGCATAGTCCCCCGGGGTTACGTGCGAGCATGCAAGCATGCAAGCGCCACATTTAGTAACCCCCACCCCAAATCAGCATCCAACATGCAGTACAACTCCGTCATAAAATACCTTTTGCCTGAACTTTCGGCAGACCTTGCAACTGGTTCTCGGGAGAAAGCCAGATCTCGAACAGATATCATAATCGCTCCCGTCAGATGAACGCCTCGTGGATTTCCTTGCGAAGATGACCGCGTGCGAGAAACCCACACCTTTACATTAAATCCCAGACCAGATACGACCCGAAACAACCCTTGTGTGATAACACAGTACTATCTTCGTAGCTGTCTTTCAATTTCACGAACTATTTTTTCTGCCCTTTCAACCGCATTTTCCGCTTCTTTTTTCGATATCGTACCTGCTGTATCGTATGTTGTGGCATGCCTTTTTCGTCGCATTCGATCCATGATGATAACATCTTCTTTTATCAGAAACAGTTCTGCGAATCTGATAACAGAGATGTGTTGATTACTGCCAGTGGGGCGATATCCTTGTGAAAACATGAGAGCTCTCATCGCCTGCAACATTGCATTGTAAGCGATGGTGAATGCCCAATCGCAGTTCTCCTTTAAAACACTCCTTGCAACATTTATATCCCTTTTTGAAAGATTTAAAGAGTCTTCTACCTTCTTCATATCCACCGGCAACTTTTTTATGTAGCCTTTTCTCTCAAGGTCGTTCAAGTTCATGTAAATCGCCTATGAATATGATTTTTGTCTCTTTCAGCACATTTGAAACAAAGGGGTCGTTGTTTTTGAGTCTTTCTTCAAATTCTTCTGGCGTGTATAGGACATAGTTCATTTCACGTGATAATTTCTCTTCAATTTCTCGGACAGTGACTATAAGCTTGTCTTCATCAACATCTCCAATAATGAAGAGATCAATATCACTCTCGGTTGTCGCTTCTCCTCTCGCAAACGAGCCGTAGATGAAGGCGATTTTCAGGTCACCTACTATGGCGAGGTCATTCTTCAAAACCTTTGCTATTCCTTCGGTTTTTAAAACAATGCTTGTCAATTCGTCGTAAATAGGCATTTTTTTGTTTGTGACGTAATATTTTAGGTTTCCTTTCCTTTTACTTGTCAGCAGCCCGATTTTTTCCAAATTTGCCAGTTCTCGTCGAATTGAATTTATGTTCGCGCCTGTAGTTCTGACAATTTCCCTGATGTACATCTCTCTTTCCGGATTCATCATGAATAATGTTAATAGTTTAACTCGTGTTCCTGATGTAAACAACCTCCGGAGCATGAGTACAACTTGTATTCAACCGTATAAAAATGTTACTCATCGGGTTGCCAGACTTTGTATCACGCCCTCAGATGGCTCATCTGTCCGGTCGAATTAACATATCGACATTTTCATTTGCAGCATAACACCCAATCGGTTATGCCTGACGAACCGGCAATTAATAGTTACAAGTTAGGAACTGAAAAGCAAGCAACCTGAGTGCGACTTTGCTTAAACGTAATCGTCGTTACCAGTTTCAGGCAAATAGCAGCACCATCTCATACACACGACAGCAGGTATGGCGTCAACCACACTGCGGCATGCGTGACGCCCCCGCCCTTTCTCTGGCGTGTGGGCGGTTGCAACTGGCACAACCCCCACTGGGGCGGCATGCTCTGGCTGCAAAGTCGGGCGGTGATGGTGGCGGGTGGTAGCGTGAGGCAGGGGGTTGGGACTGTGGACATCGGCATCAAGAAGATGATGGTGATGTCGAGGACAATCATTCTTAACTATTATAATAATATTAGAATATATCTATGACTGCAACGATCGATGGAGCGCATATCAAAATCTTAAAGTCATTCCTGATGAACGGGGCTGGCTTATGGGGATCCTGCGATGCGACGATGAGAATTTCATTCGGTTTGGGCAGGCATATCTGAGTACTGCGTATCCGGATGTTGTGAATGCATGGCGTTATCATAAGTTACAGACTGGTATGTTGATCTTGAAAGTCGGGAGGACACTTTGGGGGACCGGATGCACACGGTGCAGAGAATCGCTAAGAATGGGGGTGTACTGTCCTTTGCTCTTGTATTTGCCGGGATGTTCGGGGTTTTTGCTGATCTGGGCTTGTGGCAGTTGACGGTGAGGGTGCCAGAAGGCAGGGGCGAGGGGCACTGTCGATTTTTCCAGTGAGCTCGCCATGCCCTTAGATTCTACCGCAGAGTCGCGCAGAGGGCTGAAAACGGTCTCGAAACTCTGCGTGCCTCCGCGCCCTCCGCGGTGGTAAATCACTTGATTTTCAGACCGTGCCGTGTTTATACTCGACACCGGTATAAACCGCGATTTTCGGGCTCTTTGGTAATTCGCGTTGCAAACATCGCGTAGATGAATTGTGCTTGCGTGATCTTACGTGCTTAGAGATCACGAATGACACGAATAAACGAATTTCACGA
>JADFWI010000087.1 GCA_015222985.1 Pseudomonadota bacterium
CCCGGCGGTCTGATGATCACTGTCATTCCTAATCTCGCCGGATGGATGGGGAGAATGCAAAAGCACCTTGACCGTAAAATATACGATATTCATGTTCCCTTGGATCGTGAAGACCTGCGGGTGGCCCATGAAATGGCAGGTCTGGATGTATCGTCATGTGACTATTTCCTGCTTCTTAATCTCGGGATATTGAACTTCACTAGATTTAGTATAGGTTGGCCACGCCTTTGGCCCTTTGCCTGGAGATTTCGAGCAATTTTAGATCGTATCGCAAGGCTGTCAGAATCTTGTTTTCCTTTCTTATGTCATCCCAACAGATGGACGTCGCCCTACATCGTCTGTGTAGCTGACAAACATGGCGCTGGTCATCCTTCATGAAACTCACTTGTTTCATTTACTCTTTAGGACCAGGTGGCGCTGAACGGGTCATGAGCATCCTCGCCGACGCTTGGGCATCGCGAGGACACAAGGTGACAATAGTAACCTACGATGAAGGACGTCTATCCTTTTTCTCCCTTCCTCCTGAAGTAACTGTGCAAAAATTGAGACTCTCAGGTGGAAGTATGCTGAAACGGATTGGTAATCACTTTCGGCGTATCCCGTCTTTTCGCCGTGTTATCCGCGAAACACGACCCGATATTGTTATCTCTTTCATGGACCGGACAAATGTCCTGGTCCTGATGGCTGCTCTCGGTCTAAATGTTCCTTTAATCGTTTCCGAACGAACTAATCCCCTGCGATACAGCCCCGGGTTTCCATATAATTATTTGCGCCGCTGTCTTTATCAAAAGGCTATGGCTGTTGTAGTCCAGAGCAATGGGCTAGCTGAGTGGTTCAAGCCGATGTCCAACCGTGTGGCAGTTATCCCAAATCCTGTTAAAGCCTGTAGGGACAACCAGAATTATCAGGCGGGACGGACCTTCACCGTGGTCGGAGCGGGCCGATTGTCGCTTGAAAAAGGCTTTGATTTGCTATTGACCGCATTTTCGAAAGTGCGTAAAGAACACCCGGAGTGGAATCTGGTCATTTACGGTGATGGTCCAGAGCGTCCTGTCCTGGAAAGACAGATAAGTGAGTTAAATTTGGACGGAAAGGTCAGATTGCCAGGTGTAACAACAGACCTGACTACCCATTTACGCACCGCGGGCTGTTTTGTTCTTTCTTCCCGATTTGAGGGATTCCCCAATGTTTTGATTGAGGCATTGGCCTGTGGCTGTCCGGTTATAGCCACAAACTGTAGTGACAGTATTGCCGAAATAGTCCGGTATGACTGGAACGGTCTATTGATCCCTTCTGAAGATACAGACAGCCTGGCCAACGCCCTGAAGCGGATCATGGAGGATGTGGGATTGCGCAGGATTTTTGAAGCAAATGGTCCTGATTCTGTTCGCAAATTCGATATTGATTCCATAGCAGAGCATTGGGAAAAGCTTTTTCAGGAGATAACGAGTGAGCAGTTTTCAAACTGATAAGAATCGCTTCACCTTTGGGGAAAACTGGGCTAGATTCCTACGAGTGCTCAATGAGGATCGTATTCTGCAGGCAGAAGAGTCCCTCAAAACCATGCTGCAAGCGAATACCTTTCAAGGACGCTCATTCCTTGATGTGGGTTCCGGAAGCGGCCTTTTCTCTCTGGCGGCCGCGAGGCTCAGTGCAGCCAGGATCCACTCCTTTGACTACGATACCCAGAGTGTTGCCTGCACTGCGGAGCTCAGGCGGCGCTTTTTCCCCGAACATACGTCATGGATCGTAGAACAGGGTTCTGTGCTGGATAAAGAGTATCTAGCCAGTCTCGGAAAATATGATATCGTCTACTCCTGGGGCGTTCTGCACCACACAGGGGCTATGTGGGAGGCTATGGAAAACATTCTTCCTCTGGTCACTGAAGGTGGGCAACTCTTTATCTCTATTTATAACGACCAAGGGAGAATGAGTAAATACTGGCGAGCAGTAAAACGTGGGTACAACAAGCTGCCATCTTGGCTGCGTATACCCTATGTGGTCGTATTTTGGGCACGCTTTGAAGCTATTGCCGTTGCAGGTCAGATCATACGCGGCAAGGCACCGTGGCACCATTGGAAGGTTTACAAGAAAGAACGTGGCATGTCCCGCTGGCACGATATCGTGGACTGGATCGGTGGCTACCCTTACGAAGTGGCCACTCCAGAGGCGGTCTTTCGTTTCTGCCGAGATCGAGGTTTTATTCTGGAGGAATTGATAACCAGACAAGGTTTGGGGTGCAATGAATTTGTGTTCCGCTTGGGAAAATAAATGTACAAGAGGCCGAAAGCCGAGTTTTAAATGTGCGGCATTGTAGGATGCATCACGGCCCATGGCCTTCCTTTGTCTGAACTGGAAGACATTGCTCGCCGGATGACCGCCACGATTGTTCACAGGGGACCTGACGATGAGGGTGTTTGGGTAGATGAAAAGGCGGGGGTCTTTCTTGGTCACCGTCGTCTTGCTATCCTGGACCTTTCCGCCCTTGGTCATCAACCAATGGTCTCTGCCG
>JADFWI010000508.1 GCA_015222985.1 Pseudomonadota bacterium
GCCGTCGCACGACCTTGAGGCTCTCGACAGGTTGAATGTGCCGACTTCGCCATAGTAGCTTTAGCTACGACGGCTGAATCGGTGTTGGATATTCGCTTTTCATTCGACGTTCGATGTTCGACGTTCATCTTTCAAAACAATTCCGTACGGCATGAATGTAACCTGTGAACGGTTACAGGCTGCACAGGGGGGCAAGATTTGACAACTTATTCCAGTTGTTCTAGATATCCAGTGAGGGAATAGGGCTAATATCCATATGTGAAGTTGTTTTTGAGCGAGCCCTTAGTAGGAACCAGGTCAGGAGAAAGAGATGAAATCCATTGCTGTTCCCGGATTCGGCTTCCTTGAGTTGGAAAATGTAATATTGGATCTGAACGGTACTGTGACCGAATTCGGGGATTTTATTCCCGGCGTTTTGGATTATCTGAAGGCTTTGGCGGCAGAGGGGTTCACTATTTATATCCTTTCCGGGGATACACGGGGCACCCTGCGACAGAGCTTTGAGCATTCTCCGGGTATCGAGGCCGTTGTCACAAAAACAGCCCAAGATAAAAGAGCCTTTGTTGAATCGATAGGGCCACAACACACAGTTTGCGTGGGAAACGGAAACATAGACGTTGAAATGTTTAAGGTGGCCAGGCTTTCCATATGCACGATTCAGGCAGAAGGCGCCACGACCAGGGCCATGCTGCAGGCCGACATCATCGTCACTCACATCAAAGACGCATTTGAAATTCTACTCGACTCCAAGGCCTTGATTGCCACGCTGAGGGCATGAAGGCAACCACTCCCGTTTTCCCTTGACATGCGGAACTTCAGCTTCTAAATTGGAATGACACCGGAGTTGAGGAGCGGTACTCATGAGTAGCCGCAGGGTAGGGGATGAGGTCTCGCATTTTGATCCTGCGGCAAAAGGGTGTACCGCCGAAGTCCGCTTTTGACCTGTTTCAAATGCGGGCTGGGTCTGCGGATAAGATCCGCAGGACTGTCACGACTTTTTCGTGGAGCGCTCTCTTGGTTGGTTGCAGTCGGAGCGCGCTCCGGCTGTTTTTTTTTGGGGTAGAACTAGAACAAGGAGGTGCCAAAATGTTTAGCGGATGTTATACGGCGCTGATGACGCCATTCAAGGACTATGCGGTCGATTACGAGGCCCTTGAAAAACTGGTAGAGTTTCAGATCGCAGGTGGTGTTAGTGGAATCCTGGCTGTGGGTACCACGGGTGAGAGCCCTACATTGAACTGGGAAGAGCACAACAAGGTAATCGGGATGGTGGCTGAAAAATGTAAAGGCCGGTGCCAGTCCATCGCAGGGGCAGGGAGTAACAATACGCGGGAGACTCTGGAGAGCACGGAGCACGCAGTGCACGTGGGGGCTGATGCCGCTTTGCTGGTAGATCCTTACTACAACGGACCTAGTTCACTGGAGATTCGCAGGGAATATGTGGCCCCTGTGGCAGCCAAGTTCCCCCAGATCCAGATCATTCCGTATGTGATTCCGGGACGTACCGGGGCCCAGCTTTTACCTGAAGACCTTGCCATCCTGAATGAGCAATTCGCCAATGTGAGCACGGTAAAAGAAGCTACGGGAAGCATCGAGAATATGAAGCGCACCCGTGAGTGTTGCGGGGAGGACTTTACGATTATGTCCGGCGACGATGACAAGACTCTTACGATGATGACCGATCCGAGTATCAAGGCTAGCGGCGTGATCTCGGTAGCCTCCAACATTGCTCCAAGGGCCGTCCAGGACATGGCCACGTTTTTGAACCAGGGCAATGAGGCCGAGGCAGAAAAACTTGTGAGCGCTTTGAAACCCCTTTTCGGGATTGTGACTGTAAAGACTCAGGAGGAGACGCCTTTTGGAACGGTGACGTGCCGTGCCAGAAATCCCCTTGGTGCAAAGACCCTTATGGTAATTCTTGGCATGCCCGCGGGCACATGTCGCCAGCCTCTGGGCAAGATGACCAGGAAAGGTGTAGAGGTCGTACTGGATGCCGGCCGCACCGTGTGGGAAAACAACCCGGAGATTTTGCAGCCTATCGCTGATTTTTTCGGCGTTGACATCGGAGCAAGGCTCCATGACGAGTCGCTTTTGGCTGGACTGGTGTATGAGGAATACTAGATGGGCCTATCTTTTTCGTGAGACAAAGCCTCTTAGCGCAACATTTAGGAGAGCGCCACCGGCAACCATGCCTGCGAGGAGGGGGATTTGACTGGCCATAGTGGAGAGGACCAAGCCAGCAGCCAGGCCAGATCCGATCCAGGCCGCTGACCGAAGCGTCTGAGTTCGATCCAACTTCTTTTCGATCCGATTTATTTCTTTCTTTAACTCTTTCTCAATGTGGTCAGTGTGCATCGTTTGAGACCTTGTACGAATATGGGCTGAGTCAATGTGCTGGCAGCCCTAATACACAAAATA
>JADFWI010000509.1 GCA_015222985.1 Pseudomonadota bacterium
ATCAGAAATCTAAAATATCAAACCTAATATGGGACTCAGTGGAACTGGTCCGTAAATCTTTCCACTTCAACTCTCAATTCGTAGATGTCTCCCATCATGGTCATAAACTCTGGTTCTCCGCAGTCCAGAGTCGACCTCACCGCAGAAGCTATCTCTTGCTTGGTGTCGTTGTTCAGTTCATTGGCGGACAGAACCGTCAGCAAATTCCCAAGGCAGATCATCCGTCGAAAACGTGCTGATGAATCCTCTTTATCGATGTCTAGCAGATCTTTTAAGGTATGACACTCACAGGCGCGCCTGATGTGATCTGGCAACCTCCAGTGGTCACACAAGAGTGTGCCCAAAAAGCCGCTCGAAGGTAATGAGTAATGCCTTTCTGCCTCAGCAAATAAGCGGCCTTCTTTATTACAAAAAAGCTGGAGTGCCTTGTAATGATCAGGAAAGAACTTCAGGTAAACCAGCTTGCCGATGTCATGCAAGATGGATGCAGACCATAATTCCTCAAAGGAGAGGTGGGGTTCGTATCTCTTGGCCAGGTATTTGGTGCAAAGGGCCGCATAAAAAGAATGGAACCAAAATCTCTTGAGCTCGTCCTTCTCATCAATGGCCAATGTGTTGACCACAGACAGCGAAACGACCATACGATAAATCTCGTTGAGTCCCAAAAACGCAATTGCAAATTTTACCGCTGTCATCTCCCTGGACAGTCCGTAATAGGCAGAGTTAGCGACTTTGAGCACCTGGGCGGCCAGCGCCGGTTCGGCGCTGACAAGCTCGGCCACGTTTGCCATGTCCGCATCACCGCCTTCGATCAGATTCTGAATCTTGCTCACCACCTCTGGCAAGGCGGGAAGCGCAAAATGCTCACGAAGAAAGGTCCTTGGGTCAATCTCAATGGGGGCTAGTTCGGTCATAAGCTCGTCATGCCAAAAAGGTTCCTTCTTTCCTTGCCAATGGCGCCGAGAGTTTGCACAACAACTAACGGTGAACTGCATTTTATGTGCCAACTGGAACGGCCCAAAAGAGCTTTATCAAACTACCTCATAAGGCTCACGATCTCAGTAAAATACAAACCAGAACGGACAACAGCCTGACACAGCCTTTGGCTTCAGTATTCCCGCTCACTGGCAACGACAGTCCCTTGTCTGCCAATAATTTGACACAGCAAGGCTTGAAATTTGACGTATAAAACAACTAGTGGATGGTCGGGCCATCCCTCTTCAAGACCTCCTCTTTTAAGAACTGGAAGACCCCGTACTCCTCAGCGTCCGGTTCAAGTTCGCCAAGGGCAACCCCTGGAATGATATCCCTTGCAATAGGATCGCTCACAGACACCTTCTGTTTTATCAGCCTAAGAGTATTTGTTTTGTCGTTGTACATGATAATAGGGCCAAAGGATTTTCTTTCACCTTCTTCATGGCAATGCCCAAACATCACGTAGTGATTTACCATCACCTCTGCAGGCGCTGGCTCGTAACCCATGATTTCAGCAAAAAGATCCAGGATCTCCATGACTCCATCGGAATCTACCCTGGCAAAGGCCTCAAGCCCCTCATCGGCCATCTCTTCTATGTCCCTTTTATCATAACGAAGATCTAACAACTCCAAAGCGCGATCCTGCACATAGCGAAGAGCCTCACGACCTTTGCACATGAGAATATCTGAGTCGTTTAAGATCTTGATAATGTTTCGAATGCTGATCATTTCCTTCAATTCAGGACTCTTGCGCAGTGTCACATCATCAAGGCTCGTGTTCCCGTAGAGGGGAAGTTCGTTGTCCAAGACAAGGACCTCTGCCCTGCCTTCATCCAACTCTCGAACATAAAGATCGAGGTCTCTTCTTTTTTCAAAAACAAAAGGGCTTAGGGCAAGAAGTCTCCGCATCGATTCCTTGTCCACCTTGCGAGATACCCCGGAAGGTCCTACGGACAGGGAGACGGTCCTTGAAATCCTGTCTATTAAGATCTTTTTTTTCAGGTTCTCTTTAAATGACATGTGGCCCTCCTAACCCGGACAAACCGGAATCAGTAGGTTAAGGATACTGTTCTTCAGGTTAAGGACACTGTTCTTCCCAGACCGCCTTTATAGCTTACAATGGCTAATACCATACCGACGGCGCGAGGTAAACCCAAAAGGTCCTTTCCCTTGACTCCAACTCATCGTTCTGATAGGTTTTTTCATATTTCGGAAAGGAGTCAACCATGGATCTCTATGAAGCAATCAAGGGCCGCAGAAGCATCCGGAGATTCAAACCGGATCCGCTCCCTGAAGATGTCCTTGCGAGGATCTTGGAGATGGCCATCTGGGCGCCATCTGGCATGAACTTGCAGAACTGGCATTTCGTGGTGATTACTGGGGACCGAAAGGAAGCCCTTGTTGAAATATCAAGCAAGGGTTATGACTACATAGAGCCG
>JADFWI010000088.1 GCA_015222985.1 Pseudomonadota bacterium
ATATACATAGATCCTCCATTTGCTACGAGGGGATTATTTCTTTCCCGCAAACAAAATCATGCCTATTCTGATGATGTGGTGGGAGCGGACTATATAGAATTCCTAAGAAAACGGCTTGTTCTTTTGAGAGATGTCTGGCGTCAATTATAATTTCCCTTCAACGACAGTTATTTTTACCGTTACTTCATAACACTTACCTTAGCTTATAGCCGTTAGAGGGTGCCCCCCATGGGGGGCAGGATTTTGGATACTACTTGTCCTTATCTTTTCTTTTCCTGGCCTGCTCAGCCCGGTAACTCGGTACATTCAGCTCCATGACAACACTATGATGCACCAGCCTATCTATTGCTGCCGCTGTGGTCATCGGATCCTTGAAGATCATCTCCCACTTTGAGAACGGCAGATTGCTGGTTATCAACATACTGCCACGCTCGTAACGATACGCCAGCAATGTAAAAAGCACTTCCATTTCATCTCTGTCCTGCTTTACATACCCAAAATCATCAATCATCATCACATCGAACCGTGAAAGTCTCTTCAGCAGCTTATCAAGTTCAAGGTCCCTTTTGGCCCTGAGCAGTTGCTGGACAATCGAATCGCACGTCGTAAAGTAAACCTGCTTTCCCTGCCGGGCAAGTTCGTGGCATATAGCACATAACAGATGTGTCTTTCCGCTGCCGGGTCTGCCGAAGGCCAATATATTCTCTGTCCTGTCAACGAACGAACCTTCAAGCAATATCTTTACCTGCTGACGGATTTTCAATGGAAGCCGCTTCAAATCGAAGTTTGCCATCGTCTTTTCCATCGGAAGCTTTGAAGCCTTAACAAGCCTTGCGATTTTATTGGCTCTGCGAACCTCACATTCACGCTGAGCTAATTCGAACATATATTGTGCGTAACCCATATCTTCAGCGACAGCCTTCTGAGCAAACTCGGCGTAATATTCACGGAACATCGGCAGATGAAGTTCTTTGAGAAGATTTATAAGCTGCTTATGCAAATCATTTTTACTCATACCAATAGTGCCTCCGCTGATTCAAGCAGATAGTCATAACTGTCCAGATCGATATCGCCAATATAAATATCAGTTACAGCCGGCGACTGTTGTTCGGATTTAACCGTTTGTTCTACCGTATCAAAATCAATCCCATCTGCATGATTGATCAAGAACCGCAAAGCCTCATTGACAGCTGTTTGATTTTCTTTAGCAGATAATTCGAGGATTTTCAGATACTGCTTATTGGCCTGCTTGATACCATGTTGCCTGCGCAGGATATCATAGGCGATTCTGAACTGACTTGTGGGGAACATATCATCTTTGTAGCGATAGTTCTCAAAGGCCCCGGGTTTGCGGACAAGGGTATCTATGACGTGGCGGTAATTGATGTAATGGCCGTTTTCGCCGCGTAACCTGGGCAGTATTTCAATTCTTCTTTGAGCATACCAGGCTTCTATATGTTCGGCGTATATCCGAACATCAACCTTTTCTCCGATAAGTCTGCTGTGAAGTGAATAGCTGTTCTTAAGAACCCTGATCGTACAAAATTGGCCGACCCTGCATTTATCCCTGGTGAAATCTTCATGCCTGCGCGTCGGTAATTGCCGCAGAGCTTTCAACTCCTCTGCCTGTAGTTTTGTACGCCCGGAATTGAGTTGTTCGAGTAGCTTTTCAAGAAAATCTTCGTAGTCAGCTCTGCTGTTGAAATCCCTGCTGCCTCGAAGAATCAACGCCTGTTCTATAGCATTCTTTAACCTGTGATGACGCTGCTCTATATCACCGTTTTCATTCGGATGGCGGGGCTGAGTTTTACAGCTTTCAAAGCCGTAATGCCTGGCAAGACCCTGATAGTTGGCAGTAAATTCCTCCGGGCTGCCAACCTTGTTAACTGCGCAGGTTAAATTGTCAGTTTTGTGATAACGGGGTATGCCGCCTAATTTCCAGAGAGCATTTTGAATGCCGGCACTTAAACTCTCATAGCTTTCCGAAAAACATACTGTAACAGTTTCCCAGTTAGACAGGCACAGTACAAAATGGTAAAGCATATGATTGAAAGGTACTCCGCAGATAGTAATCCCAAGTTTCTTCATCCTTGTAAAATCTGATTCACACCATTGGCCTGGTTTATAGATTTGGGGGAAGAAAACTTCCTGGCCGGGACCACACAATGCCTTCCATTGTTTTACCCGTCTCTGGAAAGTACGGAGTTGGCCATCCTGATATTTGCCGGGATATTCACGCTGAAGAGCCTCAAAAAGCGATTTGGATTCAAGGCCGGAGTTGTTTTTGAGGAAATCTTCGATCCAGGGCCAGTCTTGGACAAAGGCATCCGGATGAGTGGGCCAGTCGTGAATGGTTTGGCATTGACTGGGCAGCACCGCTGATTTTAAATACTTGCGGGCAGTTTTGGTACTCATACCAGCTTTGTCTGCAAGCTGATAGAGGTATTTGACCTTGTTTTTCATAGCGAACAATCTCCTTACCTGTTTGTCGGTAACCATCTGAAATCTCCCAACTTAAGGAAATTCAGATAGTCTATTGTCTTCGACTAATATCCGGAACTTTTAACTGTCGCCGGAAGGTAAGAATAATTGTCGCTGATCACTCCGCCTTACAGGCGGCGGAAATACCTTATAGGCAGGTAAATATGACAAAAGGGGCAAGTTTCGCTTCATGGTTATTTGTAACTGGTAATTAAACATATAATAAGCACCATTCAAGAACGATAA
>JADFWI010000510.1 GCA_015222985.1 Pseudomonadota bacterium
CTTAGCCCCAATCCCGGCCTGATGAAAGAAATAGACAGGGCAATAGATCTGGGTTCTTTAGAGATTCGAGACCGGGCAAGCCCGGCTCTTGGCGCCATCCGTCGCGAGAAAGCCAGGGCCAGTGAACGAGCGCGAAGGCAACTGGAGAGCCTGCTTCAGAGGTTGGCGCAGAAAGGTATCCTCCAGGAACGATTCATCACCATGCGATCCGGGCGGTGGGTACTCCCGGTAAAAGAGAGCCACAAGCACTTGGTGGAAGGGGTTTTGCACGATAAATCGGCAAGCGGAGCAACGGTTTTTGTGGAGCCCCTCAATACTCTGGAGATCAACAACCAGATTCGCCGCCTTGAAGCAGAAGAGCGTCACGAAATTGAAAGGGTGCTCCGCGCCTTGACCGACCTTGTTCGCAAAGATCTGAGCGAATTGGAACAGGACTTTGAGATCCTGGTCAGTCTTGATTGCATTCACGCCGCAGCCCTGGCGTCAAAGGCAATGAATCAACATGAGCCCGCCCTGAACACCCGGGGGGCGCTCAAGATCAAGAATGGGCGTCACCCGCTGCTTGTCCTGAAAAAATCGCCTTTGTCGGATGTGGTCTCCCTGAATCTCGCAATCGGAGAAGGCTTTAACACATTGGTCATAACCGGACCAAATGCCGGCGGAAAGACAGTGGCGCTGAAGACACTGGGGCTCCTGGCCCTCATGGTTTCGTGCGGGCTTCATATACCCGCAGATGCCGATTCAGAAGTGCCGATCTTTGATCGGATCTTTGCTCACGTGGGAGACGCACAGTCTATAGAGATGGACCTTTCCACTTTTTCCGCCCATCTTTACGAGATCAAGGCCATTGTTGAGGAGGCATCCTCCGGAGATCTGGCGCTTATTGACGAGATCGGAACCGGCACTGATCCGGAGGAAGGGGCTGCCCTGGCCATGGCCGTGCTGGAAGCGCTGACTGCCCGTGGAGTCGTCACCGTGGTGACAACCCATCACGGCGCGCTAAAGGCCTTTGCCCATGAAACCGCCGGTATTGCGAACGGATCGATGGCCTTTGACAGTCAATCACTCACCCCGACATACGAGTTTCGTGCCGATCTTCCCGGTTCCAGCTACGCCTTTGAGATCGCCAGACGCATGGGCCTTCCCGAGACCATTGTCTCGCGTTCCAGGTCTCTGATGGGAACCCAGACAAATCGATTGGAGGAGTTAATTCTAACAATCGAACAACAGGTCGATGATAACAGACAACTGGGAACGGATCTGGAAGATGAGAGAACCATGGTCGACAAGTTGAGGCAACATTACGAGGCGGAAAGCACCCGCCTGGCTGGCCACGTAAAGGAACTGCGCCACAAGGCGGTCGAAAAGGCCAGCGACATTATAAGACAGGCAAATGCCACTATGGAAAATGCCATACGCACTATCAGAGAAAAAGGCGCCAGCAAAGAAGCCATCCGTGAAGCCAGATTACTTGTGGATGAGGAAAGAACGGCTCTAAAAGAGGAGTTTGAAATCCTGAAGTTTGACGAGAAATTCCATGAAAAAAACCAGCTTTCGGGTAAGCTCCGGCCCGGAAACCGGGTTTATTGGAAACGAAGTGGCGTGCTCGGGACAGTGTTATCTGATCAGGATCAGGCCGGCCGCGTACTCATTGCCTTTGGGAACCTCAAGGCCCATGTGCCAAGGGATGAATTGAGCATGGCCAAAGATGCCGAGAAGCCTTCCGCAGATCGAATCCCTGATGTTCAGACCCATGTCCCGGAAAACGTTCAGACTGAAATTGACATTCGCGGGATGCGCGTGGAGGAAGCCTTAAGTGTGGTAGATAAGTCTCTGGACGATGCTATGTTGGGCGGTCTAAAGGAGCTTCGGATCATCCATGGAGTGGGCACCGGCGCCCTTCGCAACAGTCTCGCGCCGTTCTTGAGACAGCATCCCCTTGTCCTGGGAACCTGCCAGGGAGGTCCTCATCAGGGGAATCCTGGTGTTACGATTGTGGAAATATAGAACGTAACCGTTCACGGTTACAAAAAAATGAACATCGAACATCGAACGTTGAATGGGAAAAGATGAACATCTGAAAAAACAAAAATAGCTGCTTAATGTGCCGACTTCGCCATAGTAGCTTTAGCTACGAGCTCTCCGCCGAAGGCTTCGGCC
>JADFWI010000511.1 GCA_015222985.1 Pseudomonadota bacterium
GCGTCGAATACGTCCCGTTCCATGTTGTAGGACATGCCCCACGACTGGAGGAAGCGCCTGTAGTTGTCCCAGGCAAACCATGGCCTGCCTGTTTTCTTGATCAAGCCTTCCACAATGGACTCATTCAGCCCCACATTAAGGAAGGTATCCATCATGCCGGGCATGGAAATCGCGGATCCGCTGCGAACCGACAAAAGCAAGGGATTATCAGGGTCACCGAACCGTCTGTTGGAGTGTTTTTCCAATTGTTTTATTTCAAAAAGTATCTTTTCCCTAAGGTCCTCATCGGCCTGTTCAAAGGCGCTGATGGCTCTAAGACACCTGAAAACCTCTGTTGTGATGATAAACCCGTCGGGGACAGGCATTTTTAGCGCTGCGAGCCTGACCAGGTTATTGCCTTTGTTGCCCAGAGTGATGGGATCACTGATCAAGCGCAGGGGTCTTTGAACTTCCGACACAGATTTGCCCGGGTCATAGCTCAGCAGGAGATCCAGATTTTCACCGGTAAGTTCCTCAGATTGACGGGAAAGGGTATGAATGATTTTGCTGACAAAGTTGTCCAGATATTGAAAGCCAAAAGTGGTTGCCACAATATCCCGGAAAAAGGTCTCTGAAACCTTGCTTACGACCTCTTCAGAGATCTCCTCACCTTGCTTCACGCCATATTTCGGAAGAAGTTTGTCAGGACCCAACTGCGGTACAATCCGTCCCAGGTTTTCCTTGTGAATACTGGTGTAATGGGTATTCAGGATGTGCTGCTCGGCCCGGGAAAACTCCCTGAAAATGTCCAGGTACTGGGTAAAAGAGAAACGCCTGACTTCGATAGCATGAGTGAGCAAGTTCAGACAGTTCCTCAGTGGTTTGACAACGATGCCATCAAGCTCCATGGCTTGGACAAGGAGATGCATGCAATCGGCAATCTGAATGAAAGTGGTTCGGGTCAAGAAATTAAGGTTGATGGAGCCGATTAGGTTCTCAAAAAGGACATTGGCCAGGTTTTCCAGGCGAAAGGCAAATCCCAGGGAGTCGAATTTTCTCTCGTGATAGGTTCCGTACATGGAAGGAATGTCAGCAGCAATATGCCGCTTGTGGTAGATGTCTTCTGAAATCCTGAACTGCTTTCGGGACAGGATAGTCAGCTTGAGGAATCTCAGGTAGTCAAGGATGCCTTGCAGGCGAGTGATCAAGTCAGAGCTTCTGAGGGCTTGCTCAAGGCGCCTGGTTCTGGGAAGCCCCTTGATACCCGCCTCCTTGAGAAGACCGTTTGTCTCGAAACGGTTCAGGTTGTACTTCTGATCAAGGAGTTCCAAAAAGCGGACCAGAAGGAGCACTCGTTGCCTATCGACTTTCAGCTCGTCAGGGACTTCAGACAGATGCTCTCTGAGTGAAGCCATGTCAAGATCCATGATTTGGCGGGCATCTTGAATCCCTGCCTGTTGAAACAGCCGGGTGACCAGCCTGTGCACCCCATCCACATGTTTTCCCGTCTCCTTTATCTCATCAAGGAACTCAAAAGGGACATAAGGTGCAATGGGTCTTTTGTCTCTGTTGCGCCAAAAGTCTATTATTCCCAAAGTAAAATCTATGAGGAGGTTGTTACTCTCCACATGAGACTGCTTTCGAAGAAAGTGTATCAGGATGTCTCCGCGGTTTGAGATCTCATCGATCTCCGTTGAGACATCTCTTAGCTCACCCTCGGCATTTATTTCATTAAAATAGGCGGGAAACAGTTTGGCCAACTGTTTGGCGAGATTATAAACAGGGGCGACATGACTGTTCAGGAATAGACTAATCTCATTTTGAAACAGGTCCGTATCCTTGATATAGAGCCCGGCAAGTTTAAGGTTGATGATCAGGGCGGAAATCAGTTTTTTGCACCACTTTGGATCGTTTTCGATCAGATGAAGCCAGGCTTTGATGTTTGCAAGGTGAACCGGATTTGCCTGCACTTTCCATTCGGTCGTAGTGCCTTTGACTTCCGGACACTGAAACCCTGAGTCAATGGTGTGCTGGATAAACAGATCCACCATGTCGCTATCATTGCTCTTGAAGATCTCTTTCCCAATATTTTCCAGGGCGTGAAGCGCTGCCTCGGGAAATTTCCGCATGCTCTGTCTCAGGGCTTCAAAGGTCCTGCTGAGCAGGTCTTCGACGTTTTCAACCTTGTGGGTGCGGATGATTGCAGCAAGACACCGGTTAAGACGGCCGAGTGTGTCTTCGTGTATGGAAGAAAGGCCCCTGGTCTCTATGATCTTAAATAGGCTCCGGAGTGTTTTGGTGAGTCTGTCTTGGGTGTCGATTTCAACCTGCTCGATCCTGTGTGGCAGTTCCTTATACGATTTCACGATATCAACATAGCAGGGCAGCTCAAGGAGCGCGTTTAGCACGAGCTTTGGAGTTGCCTGTTGATCGATCTGATTCAGCCTTTCCATGAATTCATAAAGGTGCGCATGAGATATGTCCGGAAAAAGACCTTGGCGCGAGAGTTCCGGATGAGACTTTTCGCCGTCCGTGACAAACCACTCTGCGGGGTCTTCCTGTGTGAGCCAGTATTCGTAAGACGTCTGGAGTGTCCTGCGAAAAAGTGGGTTAAAATGGAGGTGATCAAATCCATCGTCTTTCAATTGAGATACGATTTGCCCTATCCGTTTGACCTGATAGTATCCGCTCGACAAGAGAAAAAACTGCTCATCAGGCAAACTCATCAAGCCCTCAAAAAGCTCGGACAGGACCGGCATGCAGTCCTTGAGGCGATTTCTTCCGTCATCTATGATTTTTTCAACAAAGTAGACGATATTGTCCAGGGCTCGAGCCTGGACTGACCGGTCAGATGATGAGCTGACGGCATCGAGCCATTCGTTTAAGATAATCTCAATGACCTCAGGCCCTTTGGGATGCTCGTAGTAGACGGAAAAGTGCCTCAGTGCGTAATTGCGCATTTCCTGGACTACATAGGCCCAGTTCTTGAAGGGATGATTCAGTTCGCACAAAAAGGCTTGAGTCTGCTGGAGGAGGCCTGGTAGCCTCTCCACGACCTCTTTGAGAGGCAAGTACCTGGCGTCAATGGTTACAGCGCGATCAGTTTCTTCCAGGTTGACCTGAAGGGCCTTGGAGGTCAGCCCTGCCGCCTGGGCGGTTCCCGTTGAACAAGTTTCCTTAGCAGGTGCGTCTGTCATGAAATCGGGTTAGAAGAAGGTTCTGATCAAAATCTTGAAGAAGGTGGGTGCC
>JADFWI010000512.1 GCA_015222985.1 Pseudomonadota bacterium
CCGTAATCCATTAAGGGTTACGGATCGTGTGTTTAATTGGCCGGAGGTCTCCAAGGCATGTGTCAAGGCAAAGTTAAAATGTCCTACTACCCAGCAAAGTAGAAAGGTCCTAATTTGAGGCCTGGATATGCTGTCCATCAAGGTTGAATCCATAATTTCTCCAGGGGTGATCGGCAGCTGGTTTGGCAGGTCTTTGAGAGAGTTCTTTGGAAGAGACCACAACAGCTTGCTTAGGCTGCTTGTGGAAGATTTTAAAAGATAGAAGGGAACCATTCAATAAAATCCTAATCTTCCCTAATTCGCTTTCACAAACCGTAACCGTGCGTCCCCGCAACGCATAAGCAGGGCGATCAGTGGTGATCTGGTAGATTATCCGTTGATATTGAAGTTGAAGATTATCAGAAAGCTTTCGCGGGGTTTGTTTGGAAAGAATGGCCTCAAGATTGTTTTCAGGAAGCAGCGGTTCATGGCTGTCTATCATACTGTGGGGGTGGACAGCGAACAGGCGATTGTAAGTGGGGATATATTGGGTCAGAAAGACGTTGGCCTGGGCATAATTGTTGATTCCGGCCAGGCGCATTTCTTTCACCAGCCGGTCCTGGAGGGTTTGGTTGGCACGCTCAACTCGTCCTTTAGCTTGCGGAGAATACGCGCACAGTATTTCAATCCCCAACTCAGCCATAGAGCGCCCAAACTGAGTGAGTGCCTCTGTGGTGGTGGTATTTTTGTGATTGACACGGAATATGCCGTGTCTGTCGCTGTAGAAGGCCTCTGGGAGGCCAAATTGCTGGAAATAGCCTTTGCAAACCCTGGCATAAGCAAAGAAACTCTCGTGCTCAACGAACTCAGCAGCCAGGATCTCGCTGGTAGCATCATCGACAAACAGGATCAGACAGGCCTTCCCGGCCCGGTCTTCCAACCAGGCATGGTATGAACCATCAATCTGTACTAGTTCGCCCCTGTGTTTCCGGCGTTCTCTCATTTGACGAACCTTTTCTTCCTTGCGGATTTTTGGCCTGTGGAGTCCTTCGCTTATCATGATCTGACGTATAGTCTCTTTACTGACCTTAACTCCATTTCGTTCCAATAGCTTTTCACTCGCCAGCGTGGGGCCAAAACCCTCGTATTCCGCTTTCAATTTATCAACTATTACCTTTCGTTTTCCTGGGGCCATCTGATTATTGCTCGGTTTGTTTCTGTGTCCTGATATCATCCCTGCTGGCCCTTCTCTCTTATATCTCCGCAGCAAACGTCGGAAGTGTCTGTCACTCACTCTTATTTGCTGGGATCCAGCTTTTTGGGTGATCTTTTTCTCTTCAGCCATCTTTAAAATTTCACATCTTTTTATCTCGTTGCTTGTCATTTCTATGATCCTATTCTGTGCCATGTCCTATTTACCTCCAATAGGACATTTTAACCTTGCTAGAATAGGACATTACTACTTTGCCCTAACACAAGTTGGGGAGGGTTGACAAATCCCCCATCCCCATATAGACTACAAGATAAGCTTTGATTGAGTATAAAGGATAAACAATC
>JADFWI010000513.1 GCA_015222985.1 Pseudomonadota bacterium
AACAGTACAAGAGCGCCAGTGGCAAACCACTTGTTCCTCTTTGAGGACTTCAAGACCTCGTTCTCCTCGGCTAACCTTTGCGCATTTTTCCGGGCTATTTCATATTTTGTTTTCAATTGCTTGCCTTGCCCATGCTCCCTGCTGACCTTTTCTTCCCATTCCTGGTCAATGCGGGCCAACTTCTCTTTGAGCCGAGCATTCTCACCCCTTAAAGATCTGGTCTGATCCTCCCATGGCACACGCTTGATCAGATAACGACTTAGGACCCATCCCTCCAGGATGCCCTGCTCACGTTCCAAGAGGCGAACACGACTCCAACCGTCTTGAGATTCGTAGATTTCCACAGGCAAACCCGAAGGGACAAACCTGAGGATCTTATTTTCGATACTGGGGCCCCTGCGAAGACTGATTCTGAAAGAATCCGTTATATAGGCCTTTGCGGCCCAGCTCGTCTGGCACAACAAAAACAATCCCAAGGTGACAGCAATGATACGGATACAGAACCTTGTAATGATTGCCACCGTGCTACTCCTTTTCCCTGTGTGTCTTTTTCTCTGGAGATTTTGCGTAGTTCACCCCTATGTCTGCCCATTCAGGATCTCCAGGCCTACCAAATAATGACCCTTAAATCGGCCTTCATCATCTCTTGTGATATTTCGAATCTCTGTGTCCCGATGCTCCGGGGGACAATCCGAATCGGTAAAATAATATTTCACGTTGAATGTGTCACCCACCTTTAGCCGGGGCACAATTTCTGAGTCTTGCCTGACCAGAACGCACATGGATGTTGACGCAACATTCCGGATTTTAAAAACATAAGAAGCATTGAGCCCGTTTATTGAAATTTCTGCGCGGTGGTATTGATCCAGTAGCCTTTCATGTTCGGATCTTACATCCTCAGGATTGTCGAGTGCTGCGTATCCCTCCATATCTTCCCCTATCAGGTCTGTGACTTCTGCCTAACCTCTGATTTCATGCCATTTTGAAACTACAAAAGATGTCAGCAAAATTAGTGCCAACAATCGGTACGTGAATCAGGACTATGTCGCTCCTGCAAATCCAACGATGCCCTTGCCACCAAGGCACGTCCGACGGCTTATCTGCGTGCTAGACGGCAGACGGCAAGAAGGTTCGGGGGACTCTTGAACCCCTTGTTTCCTGTCAATTTTTTGTCATCCCTTTGTAAATTCTCAATAACCTGGGGCATGAAGGCTTTTTCTGAAAGGCGATATCTCTTAGGTTATTGGTGCAGGTTTTCGCAGTAGCTAGATGTTTATTGGTTTCTGGAAGGGTCTTTTTGCTCTTGGCAATGACTTCGTCTAATCGTCAAAAGTTTGACAAATCCGGAACATCAGGAGCAATGTCCTTTCATCTTTGGGAAGCCGTCAAGATTGACGGTCTCGTAAAAAGTCGAAAAACACCTCTTTCTGTCATTCCGGCGAAAGCCGGAATCCAGTTTATTCAGCTAGTTATAAAGGCTCTGGACTCCGGTTTTCACCGGAGTGACGACTTTTTACGAAACCATCAAGATTGATACATTCGTAAAAAGTCAGATTCAGCGAATCCAGGCAGGGTTTTCTGTCAAGAACAAAAAGATTGCTAAAGTTCCTGGACTCAAATATCGAAAAGCTATTGGAGAGGCAACAAATAGCACAGGAGGTCAGACCAATGGATGAGATTTCATCAGGCAAACTTGCGGGCATAGGCGAGCTGTTAGGAAGGACGTGGACGATCTACAGGAAACGCATGTGGACTTTGATTGGTTTGGGACTTGTAACGGTCCTGCTGACGATCCTGTCGCTTGTGCCTCCTTTTGGTCTTGGATTTCTCCTTTGGCAGTACATGCCGGATTACAAAAACGTGATCATGCTGGTCAGTATACTCCTGGCTACAGGTAGCGCGGTTTGGGTCGCCAACTGGGGAATGTCAGCCTTTCTTCTCGCAGTTGTGGACGAGCGCTGCGGGATAAAGGAGGCCTTTAAGAAAGCCAAGCCCAAGACACTTGCGCATATGTGGCTTGGGCTGTTGACAGGCCTGATCCTAACCGGCGCGCACATTCTTCTGATTATCCCCGGGATCATTTTCGCTATCTGGTTTTTCTTCGCGCCCTTTGTCTTCATTGAGGACGACGCTCGTGGGATGAATGCCCTCTTGAAGAGCAAGGCCTACGTTCAGGGCAGATGGTTCGGTGTATTCTGGAGATTGGCCGCCATTTGGCTCCTTTCTGTTCTTGTTGCGGCAATACCGATTGCAGGGCAAGTGCTGGCTCTTTTTTTCGTGCCTTTTAGTTTTGTCTACACCTTCCTCGTCTATGAAGATCTGAAAGCTCTGCGAGGCAGTTTTCTGTTTAAACCCTCAAAGAAAGAAAAGGCGGGTATCATCGCAACCGGCGCTTTCGGTTATGTCATGCCGGTCGTCTTGGTGTTCGCCTTTATGGGTTCAATGTGCTTGATGCCCTTTTCCGTATTGACAGCCAAGGTGACAGGGGAATCGCCTTTCCCAACTGCCATGCAGGAACTCAAGAATCAAGGACCTGGTATGGGAACCACAGGCCTGACAGTCACGCACGGAGCCATTCGCACGAACGCAAATGTCAACAAACAGATCCAACTGCTGGAAGACAAAGGCAAAGAATGGACAAAGCGATCCCAGGCTGCATTCAAACTGGGGCAGACAAAAGACAAAAAAGCGATTGAGCCCCTCATTGAAGCTCTGAGTAATGACGAACACTGGACGGTACGCCAAAATGCTGCCAGGTCTTTGACAAATCTGGGTGCTCGACAGGCTGTGCCGCATCTGATTCGTGCCCTGGAATCCGACAAGAATGTTTTTGTCCGCAGCAGCGCGGCCAAGGCCTTGGGCAAGTTGGGCGACAAAAGCTCTGTGGCAGCCCTCACCAAGGCGCTAAAAGATGAGGGAATCGTGACCACATTCAAGGATGGAAAGGGTGTGGAAGTCAAAGAAGTAGCCAACGCTGCGCAACAAGCCTTGAAGCTCCTGGGCGCCCAGGCAGGAGAAGAATCTATCGGCACGAAAGGCCTGGCATCCGCAGCTCCTGGGCCGAAAGAGGAAAAGAAAAAAGCGCTCGAACCCGGGGTCAGTACGGCAAAAAACTCTCCCGAGGAAAAGACCAAAGAGTATAGAAAGACTATCAAGGCCTGTACTAAGGCCATTGAGATAGAGCCCAAAGACAGTCTTGCCTATCACAATCGGGCCGTGGCCCATCTTGAATTCGGCAACTATCAGGAAGCTATTGATGATTTTACCAAGGCGCTCGAATTTGACCCTAACGATGCAACACTCTATTATAACCGGGCTATCGCCTATGGTTTGTTCGACAAACATAAGCAGGCCATTGAAGACGGCATCAAGGCTGTTGAACTGGATCCCAACAATGCGAATGCGTACATTAATCGCGGGATAGACCACATTGCCATGGATAATTGCGATCGTGCTGTCGACGATTTCACCAAGGCCATTAAGTTCAATTCCAAAGATGCCTCAGTCTATTATGCCCGCGGAGTTGCTTACCACAGACTCGGTTCTCAGAAACAGGCTCTCAAGGACTTCAATAAGGCAGCCCAACTGGGTAGCAAGATGGCACAGCAATATCTGAAATCCCAGGAAGGGACCCATAAATCATAGCCCATTTGCCCAATCTCGCGATACCGCCTTTAACAGCACCTCAGTTACAACAGGCAACTCTTTTCAATCTCTGCGGTTATCCTGTTGATGCTATATGTCTAAACCCTGACGTTGCAAAAGTCGAGGATGCCGCAGAGCCGCACGAGGTCCAGTCTTTGGACCTGACAAGGCGTTCCCCACGCAATCCCATCGCTGTTCTTTCTTTTGTGTAAACCCTCCGTTACATTTTTTCCTTGACACATTCAGCGTCCCGTACTATTGTAAATGAAAATCAGTTAGGACGCCTGCCAGTAGCTCGGATGCTAGTGTTTCACAAAACACGGTAAATCCGTTTTTGTTTGTATAGCGCTACGATTTGCGGCGCTATAACCAAGGAGGAAAAGATGACATTAGACAAGATGAAACCCGGCGCGGAATGTTGTGTCAACAAGCTCACGGCCGAGGACAGGTTGGGCCAGAGGCTCATGGACTTGGGGGTCTACCCAGGTCTGAGATTAAAGGTAGTCCGCAACGCCCCTCTTGAAGATCCCA
The DNA here is from genome assembly GCA_015222985.1 of Pseudomonadota bacterium. GTDB lineage: Bacteria > Desulfobacterota > Desulfobacteria > Desulfobacterales. The sequence continues at coordinate 4,177 of JADFWI010000513.1, forward strand.
TGGAGCTCGAGCTGGAGGGTTATTACGTGAGTATCCGGCACGAAGAAGCGAGATTCGTGGAGGTTGAACAGCAGTGAAGAGAAAAAAGGCCTTAGTGGCCTTGGCTGGACAGCCCAATAGCGGGAAATCCACAGTGTTCAACGCGCTCACGGGCGCCAGCCAGCATGTCGCCAACTATCCCGGCGTAACAGTTGAAAAAATGACCGGTTCTTACAAGTATGACGGTGCCAAGGTTGAGGTTGTAGATCTTCCGGGGACCTACAGCCTCACCTCATACTCCCTGGAAGAGCGGGTGTCGCGAGACTTCCTGATTCATGAAAAGCCCTCTGTAGTGGTGAACGTAGCGGACGCCTCGAATCTGAAGAGGAACCTTTATCTTACCTTCCAGTTGTTGGAATTGGGGCTCCCTGTCGTGGTGGATCTGAACATGATGGATGTGGCGGAAAGAAGAGACATTGAGATTGATACCAAAGAACTTAGCCGTCAGCTCGGGGCTGCTGTGGTTCCCACTGCCATTAAGACCGGAAGGGGCAAAAAGAAACTTCTGGAGTCCATACATGTAGCCTCCCGTTCAAAACAGGTTTCCGAGCCCTTCCGGATTGACTACGGGTCCATGGAGCCTTTCTTGAGCGAGGTTGAAGAAAGAGTCTCCGCGGAAACGCCGCTTGCTGCCAGTTATCCCTCCAGGTGGCTTGCAATCAAGCTCATGGAGGGCGACAGCGAGGCCCGGCGACTGGTTGGAAAATACCTTTTAGGTCCGGACGAGATCCTGGCATTTGTTGAGGAAAAAAGAGAGGGGTTTGAGTCAGAGCACGCAGAGAAGCCGGAAAAGCACATCGCCTTCCGTCGATACCAGGTGGCGGACACTATCAGTAAATCGGCTGTGAAGCACAGAACCGTCACGTCGCAACCCCTTTCCGACAAGGCCGATAGATTCATCTGCAACCGCTTCCTCGGACCTGTGATCCTGGTGGGTGTTATTTATTTGCTTTACTATCTTTCCATCGTCCAGGGGTACAACCTCACAAACTACACCTGGCCCTTGCTGGCAAAACTGAGAAGCCTTACGGAGTCTATCCTGCCAAACCCGGGATTCATAGAAGAGCCTGTCATCCGCGCCCTTACTTTATGGTTCGTGGACAGCATCAATGCGCTGTTAAACTATATCCCAATCTTTTTCATCCTGTTTGGTCTGATCGCCATACTGGAAGATAGCGGGTACATGCCCAGGATGGCCTTCATCCTGGACAGGCTTTTTCAAAGATTCGGCCTCCACGGCCAATCCACTCTACCCATGGTCCTGGGCGGAATTTATGTGGGCGGATGCGCGGTGCCTGCTGTGATGTCCTGTAAGGGCATCCCGGACGAAAAGGCAAGAATGGCCACCATCCTGACGATTCCCATGTTGAACTGCCTGGCAAAGGTCCCGCTTTATATCTTGCTGATCAATATATACTTTGCGCAGCATAAGGGGCTGGCCATGTTCTTCATCTCCACCGTAACGCTATTGATGGTGCTTCCTATGGCCAAGATTTTGACCCGCACCGTTCTCAAGGA